>JASHRR010000820.1 GCA_030037185.1 Xanthobacteraceae bacterium
ACGGCCATGCCGTCAAGCTGCGGTTCATGGAGGCGTTGGGCACAGTGAGGGACTAACCCGAGAGATCCTGTTGATGCCGTCCTGCCCGCGGCGCTCGTCGTGCAGCCACCCTTTCGACCCATCCCGCGGGGTGCGGAAAAAACCGCGGACAGACCGGGCAAGTCCGGCGCGACGCCGGGAGGAATCCTTGATTTTGCTGTCGCCGGGGTATAGGTGAGCTTCACGTACTATCCGGATAGAAAGGCGGGATCGGGCGCGATGGGTGAAGCTTTTGCATCAGCGCCGTTCATCGTCGGCCAGAGCGAACCGCCTCCGATCGCAGTCGATATTCCGGCCGAGGAAGCGCTTTGTCCGGTGATCTCGCACGAGTGGGTCAACGAGGAGTACAAGCACCTCGTTGTCGCGGCATCGCCACGGGCGCTCGCGGTCAAGCCGGGCCAGTTTTTCAATCTCCTGTGTCCATCGCCCGATGCTGGCGAGCTGTGGCTGCGGCGGCCGCAGAGCGTCTACCGCATCGACGCAGCTCGCGGCCGCATAGAGTTTCTCTACAAATGCGTCGGGCGCGGCACCAGGGGGCTCGCAACCTTGAAGGTGGGCGATCTGCTCAACATCGTCGGCCCCCTCGGCGTCGGATTTCATCTCGATCCGACGTGGCGCAACGTCGTGGTGCTCGGTCGCGGCGTCGGCCTTGCCACTCTTGCACCGATCTCCCAGCTCGCCGCCGGCTGCGGCGTCGGTGTCACGGCGATCCTGTCGGCACGCAGCCGCGACCTCGTGATGGCGGATGATCTGTTTGCTAAGGTCGGTACCGTGGTCCCGGTGCTCGACAGCGACCGCTCCAGCGATGTCGGCAATGTCGAGCGAATTGTTCAGGGGTTGATCGCGGCGAAAAGCGCCGACGCCTTCTTCACCTGCGGCTCCAATCGGCTGATGCAGCTGATGAAGCGGCTGGCCAAGCGGCACGGCATTCCGGGCCAGGTTGCGATGGAGCAGGTCATGGCCTGCGGACTCGGCCCCTGCTACGTTTGCGTACGGACCTTCGAGGTCGATGGCCGCAAGGAGTTGCGCCGGGTGTGCATCGAGGGTCCGGTGTTCGACCTTCAGGAGGCCGTTGGATGGTAGACATGACGGTGAAGATCGGCAACGTCACGCTGAAGAACCCGATCATGCCGGCGTCTGGCGCTTTTTCGGCAGAGCTCGCCCAGGTGATGGACATCAACCGGCTGGGCGCCCTGGTTGCGAAAACCGTATCGCGCGAATATCGCATTGGCAATCCGCCGCCTCGCGTCGCCGAGCTCGAATGCGGCATGATCAATTCGATTGGCCTGCCCACGAAGGGTATCGAATATTTCCTCAGCCACCAGGTCCCGGATTACAAGCGGTTCACCCCACCTCTGGTGGGCAGCATCTCGGCTCAGACGGCGGACGACTTCGAGGCGATGACCCGCGATGTGGACGTGCCCGATGTGGATGTCATCGAGGTCAATATCTCGTGTCCGACGCGCAATCCGGGCGGCGGCAACTTCGCCCTGCATGAGGAACACACCTTCAACGTGATGAGCCGCATCCGCCGGGCGACCACCAAGCCGGTGTGGTGCAAGCTGTCGCCGAATGCCGGCGACGTGGTGGCGATTGCGAAAGCCGCCGAGGCGGCCGGCGCCGATGCGCTGGTCGTCGCCAACACCATTCTCGGGCTCAAGATCAACATCGACACGTTCCGCCCGGCAATCGGCAACAAATACGGGGGCATTTCGGGGCCTGGCGTCAAGCCGATCATTGTGCGCATGGTCAATCAATGCGCCAAGGTGGTAAAGATTCCCATCATTGGCTGCGGCGGCATCGTCAAGGTGGAGGATGTGATCGAGTACATGCTCGCCGGTGCGACCGCCGTGATGATGGGCTATCTCATTTTCCGCAATCCGTCCGGCATGCTGGCAATCCTCGATGGGCTGGAGGAGTGGTGCAGAAAACGCGGATTCGCGCGTGTAGCGGACCTGACGGGCGCGATGATCGACGAGCCCCCGATGGATACGTTTGCGGCCGCGGCGGCCCCGATCAGTTAGCGTCTGGCCCGAAGGTCGTCCCGAACAACCGAGATCCGTATGTCGAACGACAACCTCCACCCGGCGGATTCGGTCGGTTACCGGATTAGGTGCCCCCTGCGTTTGCCCGCAAGGTCAACGGCGTGCCGGGCATGTTCAATTCGCCGGTCGCGCTCGCGACCTACGCCAAGCTGTTCGAACAGGAAATCTATGCTGGGTCGCACCACAGGAGGGTGCCTTTCATGACAGCAAGCTTTCCCGACCGCGAAGTCATTGCCGACCTCACCGCGAAGATGTTTCTTGAGGTCGAGGCGGTGCGGTTCATGACCGACAAGCCCTTCATCTTCACCTCCGGGTGGGCGAGCCCGGTCTACACCGATTGCCGGCGGTTGATCTCCTTCCCGCGGGTGCGCCGCACGCTGATCGATTTCGGCGCCTCGATCATCATGCGCGAGGCCGGATTCGAGCAATTCGACGCAGTGGCTGGCGGCGAGACCGCGGGCATCCCGTTTGCCGCCTGGATGGCCGACAAGCTCGATCTGCCGATGCTTTACGTGCGCAAGAAGGCCAAAGGGTTCGGCCGCAATGCCCAGATCGAAGGCGATGTCCAGGCGGGTCAGCGCATCCTTCTGGTCGAGGACCTCACAACCGACGGACGCAGCAAAGTCAACTTCTGCAACGCCCTGCGGCAGGCAGGCGCGCGGGTCGACCACATCTTCGTGTGCTTCTTCTACGACATATATGCGGACGGCCGCAAAATCCTGGCCGACCTCGGCATCACCATGCATTGGCTTGCCACCTGGTGGGACATCCTGCGCGTCGCCAAAGCCTCGAACAAGTTCGAGCCCGGGATGCTTGCGGAGGTGGAAAAGTTCATGCACGACCCGGGTGGCTGGTCGCAGGCTCATGGCGGCATTGCCGCCGCCGCGGAGTGACGCCAAGAGCATGGAGTTCGACAATTCGTTTGAGGTTCCGTTGCCGATCGGCGACGCCTGGGCGCTCCTGATGGATATCCGGCGCGTCGCCCCGTGCATGCCGGGCGCCGCGCTCACCGACGTGGTCGATGAGCGCACCTACAAGGGCAGGATCGGGGTGCGCCTCGGCCCCGTCGCGCTGACCTTCGCCGGCACGGTGAAGTTCGAAGAGATCGACGATGCTAATCACCGGGCGCGCGTCGCCGCCCAGGGCAGCGACGCCAAGGGCCGCGGCGCCGCAAACGCCGCCGCCTCGTTCCGTCTCGAACCGACCGACGGCGGCACCAAGGTGCTGGTGCACACCGATCTCACGCTCTCAGGGGCGGTCGCCCAATACGGCCGCGGCGTCGGCATCATCCAGATGACGGCGGCGCAGATCATCGGGCAGTTCGCCAACAATCTTAAGGCGCAATTGGCCAAGGAAGGGGCGCAAGCCGCGGCCGCCTCGCAGGCTCCCCCTTTCGCCCGGCCGGTGCCTCCGCCGACCGGCCCGCAATCGACCTCGTCGCCCGACATGGCACCGGCCGCGAAACCGATCTCCGGCTTCGCGCTGATGACAAGTGTGCTGTGGCGGTTGCTCAGGCGATTGTTTGGGCGGTAAGAAAAGAGCAAGTATTCTCAACAACTCGGGTAGCGTGAACCGCGTGAACGTACCCAGAACGGCCTAGCTCGACCTCGCTTGGTGCCCGGACAATCCCGTAGCCGTTTCGGCCGCAAAGCACTGTTTCAACCCGCAGGATGCCATTTACGATGCCATTTGAGTTTGGCGATGTGGTCCTGGTTCGGTTTCCAATTTACTGATCAAACCAGCGCCAAGCAGCGGCCTGCTGCAGTGGTCATCAAGCGGCCATGCAACGACGCAAGACCGGTGATAATCTGCTGGTCTTTTGAAGAATCGGCATCGGCTGGGATCGCTCGCCGCGGGTAATCGTGCCGCACTCAAAAAATTGATTGCTGCTGTGCTCGGCTAACCGGCGCAAAAGGCCCTGTCCGGTTGTCTGAGCCCACTCGCCGGGTGTTAGCGTCGGGAGGGACTCAGAAGTGCCTGTGGCATAGCGACCACGGTTACCTTCAGTTGAGTGTTGACGGTAGCGGTGCACGTAGGTCACGACCACTGCGCCGACGCGCGCCTTGAGCCTTAACATCCTTCTTGACGTCGGCGGGCGCCGCGAGCTGCGCCAGGGCGACGCTGATGAGCATGCAATTCAATCCCGATCGCCCTTGCGAAGCTCATGCCGGGATCGCGGTGAGCTGCATCGCGCCATCGCTCAGATGGATGAGGCTCACCGCCATCAGCCCGACCGTTGGCCGGCGAGCGGCCATAGGGACGATGGCACCCAGCGTGTCGCTACCATGTCGTCGGCTTTGATCTCGCTGGCTTTTTCGGCCACCACACCTTGTGGTGAAACCGTTTCCTTACGTTGTGGCGGCCTCGCCCGGACCGCAATGGACTAAGGATACTTATGGGGTACTGGGGTCGCGCTTAGGCATGTTGAAGTTTATCCGACTCATCAGGGACGCGACAGAGAGCCGCGATATCCACGGGTGAATCTGACACGCGCCTTCCTGATAGCCTCAGTCCGCCGCCACGCTGCTGCGCGTGATGCCCAGGCTGCGGCGGAATTCGCCGGGCGTCTGTCCGGTCCAGCGCCGGAAGGCGCGGACGAAATGGCTGGGGTCGGCGTAGCCGAGTTGCACGGCGATCTGGGTGATCTGCGTCTCGCCCTGCTCCAGAAGCCTCGTGGCATGCCCGGTGAGGACGCGGTCCATCACCGCTTCGAAGGTGGTGTTGTGGATGCCCAGATGGCGTTGCAGGGAGCGGCCAGACAGGTCCATTTTCCGGGCCACCCAGTCAACGCGCGGCCGGCCTTCGAGCAGGGCCAGCCTCATGAGGTGTTCGACGCATTTCACGATGTCGCGCGGGTCGGGCACGGGCATCGCGATTTCGACGATGCCGGCATTATCCGGCAGTTCGGGACGGAGGCTCGGCAGTTCCAGCAACCCGGAGGGAAAGATGATCGCCGACACCTCGCCGCGCGAGAGTTCGCAGGACAGCACGTCTTGCACCGACGCTCGCCCGATGATCGGCGGTCCGATGACCTCCACCCGTGGCGGCGTCCACCGCGGTCCGGCGAAGCGCCGCAGCAGATCGAGCATGTAGCCGAGCGCCAGGATGTCGTGCTTCTGACGCCCCACCTCGGTCGCAGCGGAAATGTCGTAGGTCCACCGCGCCCACGGCCCATCGACATCAAGGCGAAGACTCGTCGAGGACTGCAG
>JASHRR010000821.1 GCA_030037185.1 Xanthobacteraceae bacterium
ATACCGCTTCCATAGCTGCTTGAATCGCTTTGAGTTGCTGGAATCGTTGGAGTTTTCGGTGTTTTTCTGTGGCGCGCTCGATCGCAATATGGTTCGCTTTGACTTATCTGATTCGGGGGACGGCGGATGGTCAAGTGCACCAAAAGGCAAATCCGGAAACTGAAAACAGCGCTGCACTGGAAAATCCCTACGGCGCAGCGTGAGCGCATTCAAATGGTGTTGCTGCGCGAGAGCGGAATGACGCAACCCACTATCGCGGAGGCAATGGGTGTTTCGTTGAGCACGGTGAACCGCGCCCACATGGCTTATGACGCCGGCGGGATCAAGGCGCTCAAACCGAAGCCGATCGGCGGCCGCCAGCGCGAGAACATGCCGCTTACCGAGGAAAAAGCTTTGCTCGCGGACTTTGCCAAGGCCGCTGGGGCGGGCGAGATGTTGAACATCCACGATCTCAAGACGGCCTATGAACAGGCCATCGGGCATCCGACCAGCAATAGCACGATCTACAATCTTCTGGCCCGGCATGGCTGGCGTAAACTGATGCCGCGTCCGTTTCACCCCAAGCGCAACGTCGCGGCTCAAAACGCTTTTAAAAAAACGGCTTTCCAAATGCTGTGAGGCAAGCCCGGCGGGTCGCGGCCAGACGTGGTTGCAGCTTGCGCATCATGTTCGCCGACGAAGCGCGCTTTGGCCGCATGAACCGCCCGCGACCGTGCTGGGCTCCCAATGGAACGAGGCCGCAAGTCGCCTGCCAACTCATTCGCGAATACGTCTATTTGTATGGCGCAGTCAGTCCGAAGGATGGAACCTGCGTCTATCTGATCATGCCTGCGCCCGATACGGAATGCTTCCAGATTTTCCTCGAGGCATTGGCCAAGAAGTACCCCAGGCAGCTCATCCTGCTGTTTGTGGATGGTGCCGGCAATCATCAGAGCGACGAACTCGAGGTTCCTTGCAATATCATTCTACGTCTTCTGCCGCCCTATTCCCCCGAGCTGAACCCTCAGGAAAATCTCTGGGACGAAATTCGGGAAAAACTCTTCAAGAACTACGCCCTCAAATCCATAGATGAGGTCTATGCAAAGCTTGAGGACGCCGCACTCTACATCGAACGCAATCCGGCACTCGTCAAATCCATCACGTCGTTCCCCTACATCACAAAGTCACTCTGATTTGGAAACGGTATAACAGTAGAGCAGGCGATCACGCGCTGGCTGCAGGCTGCGGGAGCAGCCACAGAACAGCGAGAACAGGCCGATGCGGCAGCCGCCGACCTTGCCGCGCCGGACGGCATGTGCTCGCCGCGGAGGTGCGCAACCTCGCCGGCAGCAGCCTCGACATTCTCGTGTGCAACGCGGGCATTTCCAACAACACCCAGATCGCGACCTTGTCGCTGAAGGAATTCGACAGCCTGTTCGCCGTCAATCTCCGCTCCGTCCCCACCGCGACACAGACCGGAATGCAGTTGCGGGCAAAATTATCGTCAGTGATAAAGAACCGCTTGATGCCTTGGGCGTAATTCTCGCGGATGATTCATTCGAGATCATCGGGCGAGCGGAAGCGGCTCGCACGTCCCGGCGGAATGATCCCCCACCCGACCGTCACTTCTCCGTTGCCGTGCCGCATCGGAACAGTGAGCGGCGGTTGTACGGCGGCATCGCGGGCCACCGCGGCGTAAGCGCTGGGGACCACGTGGGGATCGTCGACCGTCCAGAGCACGACGGCGCCGCTGGCGGCGAGATCGCCGAGGTCGATCCACGGCGCCCAGCGCGGATTGCCGTCGATCAGCGTGCGCGGGTGATCGGCGGAATAATGGCCGATGTTTCCGCCGAGCCACATGTCGCCCACCACGTAAGCAAGCGGCGCGCTGGTTTGAGCGTGAAACCGGGCCGAGATTTCCTCCGCGAGCTGCTCGCCCGGGAAGAGCACCGCGCGATAGCGATGATCGAAATACGGCAACACCGCGTAATCGGCGACGAAGCTTCCAGCATAGAGCGCTGTGACCGTTCCCCACACGCCGGCAAGCCGACTGAGGCAAACGCGATCGACCCGCGAGGAGACCGACACCACGATCCACGGCCCAAGGAAAAGCCAAAGCGGATAGCCCCACATCGTGATGAGCCCGCGGCCGCTGAGAGCGGATGCCCCGATCAGCGTAATCGCCGGGCCAAAAGCGAGGACGGCGAGGATGCCGCGATCGTAGTCGTCGGCCGCGGTTGCGTCGCGCTCATAGGGGCGGCGGCACAACGGCAG
Organism: Xanthobacteraceae bacterium; assembly: GCA_030037185.1. Next base: position 2,254 of record JASHRR010000821.1, read on the forward strand.
CGCGATGATGAGCGCGGGCAGCAGCCAGAACAGCTGGGCGAGAACAAAGAAGCCAGGATGAATCAAATGATCGAGCAACCCGTTGCTCGCCCTGGCGCGGGCTGCGGCATAGCCGAGCGGCAGCCAGTCGTTTTGATAAAGCCAGATGAGGTGAGGCGAGACGATCACAAGGCAAATCGCTGCCGCGAGATACGGCCCCGGAGTGGCGAGACAGCGACGGGCGCGGGGATCGATCAGTATGAAAAGCACAAGCGGCAATCCGAGCACAACCACGAAATATTTTGCCCAAAATGCAAGGCCGAGGGCGAGGCCCAGCACCGCCCAATGGCCGAGGCGGCCGGTTCGCAGCGCGCCATGAAACGACAATCCGGCCAGCGCCCAGAACGGCAGCTGAACCACGTCGTGATTAAATTTCGGCGAAGTGAAGTTGAAGTAATGCAATCCGTCGATGATGAGAATGGAGGCTGCTGCCGCGGCCGGGGCTGCGATGCGAAGCATGAAAGCCCATACGGCCGCAAACGCGGCCAGAACGCTCACCTGTCCGAGAGCGTAATAGGCGATATCGGAAGCAACCGCGCGGTGGGCGATCTCAACGAGCCACCAGGGCAAGGGCGGCAATTTGTCGTAGCCGAGTTGCCACTCGCGTCCGTAGATGAGCGCCTCGATGATGTCGAGCGGCAGGTTGGCGTAGAGAGCGAAGGGCAGGAGCGTCCAGATGGAGGCATGGGCCGCCGCAAACAGCCAAAAGCCTGCCCACGGCCGCTCCCCAATAGTGGCAAGTGTCGAGGCGAAGCCGGGCACCCGCTGCCGCGCCCGGGAGACCGGCAACAAGGAGGGTTTTCGAGCGGCAATT
>JASHRR010000096.1 GCA_030037185.1 Xanthobacteraceae bacterium
TTCACGCAGCACGCTAGCGACGAGATGTATCGCCATGGACGTGGCTGGGGCACCGAATGGATGGCGGCCGAGGCGACGAGATCTTAGTCAATGTGCCTCAACATCACGCGAAGGCGTGTTTTGGACCTCGCAGCGATGATCGGCCATCACGGTCGCCGCCATGATCACCGGGGCAATGGGCTTACGCTTAGCGCTTCAGGTCTTACCAGCCTGCTGCCGCCAGGATTCACGTTCGCCGCCACCAGGAGAGTTCCATGAGTTTCATCACAGTCGGACGGGAAAACTCCCCGCCTGTCGAAGCTCGGCCGTTGAATGGCGATGCATGGGAAAAGCAGACTGCTGCAGTGGCGACGGCCGGCCATCGCGTCATCACTTACGATCGACGCAGCTTTGGCCCCCAGCAAGCCCGGGGCCGGATGCAACGACGACACCTTCGCGGCCATCTCGATGCCGTGCTGAGGACGCTCGATCCGGCGTTTCGCTCGTCGGGCATGGGTACGGGCGAGATCACCAGATATGTCGGAAAATACGGCACCAACCCTTTGCGCAAGGCTGTGCTCATCGCCGGCTTGGGCCCTATCTGGTCAAGGCGCCCGAGGCGAAGATGATCAAGGATGTTGAGTACGTAGAGATCAAAGGAGGTTCTCACGGCAGAACATGGAGGCGTGCGGAGGAGATGCCGAACTCGTGGAACCCGCTGCCACATCGAACGATCTGTTTCAGCCCGTTGGATGTTGTCGAGGTCCGGCATCGACGCAGTTTTGCATTGATGGAAATAGGTTTCGCAACTTTCCCCCCTGATCAATGTGGACCCAAGGTTCGACGTTGCAGCCTCGTTACACCGCGGCGAGCCGTGTCGCCCGATCCACAGGAATGAGTCTCGAGGTAGCTATGGCGATCACGATCAAGGTCAACGGCATCAATCGAACTGTCGATGTGGACGGTGATACTCCTCTGTTGTGGGTGTTACGGGACGTGCTCGGCATGACCGGCACCAAGTTCGGCTGCGGGATGGCGCTGTGCGGAGCCTGCACCGTGCATGTCGACGGGGTCGCCACCCGGTCCTGCGTCACTCCTATCGACAGCATCGGCAAGTCGGAGATCACCACCATCGAGGCCATCGGCGGGACAGCGGCGGGCGCCAGGATCCAGAGGGCCTGGCTCGACCGACAGGTTGTTCAATGCGGCTACTGCCAGTCGGGCCAGATTATGTCCGCGTCGGCGCTGCTCGCGAGCAACCCGCATCCGACCGATGCTGATATCGACGAGGCGATGTCCGGCAACATCTGCCGCTGCGGGACCTACGTCCGCATTCGCGATGCGATCAAACTGGCCGCGCAAGCAAACTGATACGGAAACCGACAATGATCCTCGATCGTCTCTCGTCCCGACCGGCCGGCCTCAGCCGATCGCCATCAACGAATCATCTTTCCCGTCGCAGCTTCCTGCGGGCGGGCGCGGCCGCGGGTGGAGGCCTGATGTTGAGTCTGAGCCTGCCGTTGACCAATAGCGACGCCGAAGCGGCCGGCGCCGAGGAGTTCGCCCCCAATGCTTTCATACGCATCGCCGGCGACGGGCAGGTCGTCCTGACCATGCCCTATGTCGAGATGGGCCAGGGCACCTATACGGCGATCCCGATGCTGATCGCCGAAGAGCTCGAGGTCGACCTCGAGCAGGTGCAGCTCGAGCATGCTCCCCCCAACGAAAAGCTCTACGGCAATCCCTTGCTGGGCGGCATTCAGGCAACCGGCAACTCGAACGCGATACGCGCGGCGTGGCAGCCCCTGCGCCAGGCCGGTGCAATTGCGAGAACCATGCTGGTATCGGCGGCGGCGAAGCGCTGGAACGTCGAGGCGGCATCCTGCCGCGCGCAAAAGGGTGAAGTGCTGCATGCGCCGACCGGCAGAACCATTAAATACGGCGAGCTTGCCGCCGATGCCGCCCGTATGCCGGCCCCCGCAGGCGTGGTGCTCAAGCGACCAGAGGATTTCAGGCTCATCGGAACGCCAGCCAAGCGGCTGGATGCACCGTCCAAGGTCAATGGAACGGCGGTCTACGGCATCGACGTTCGGCCGCCGGGCGTCAAGATCGCAACCCTTGCGCAATCGCCCGTGTTCGGGGGGCGGCTAAAGAGCGTGAACGAGAGGGCGGCCAGAGCCGTCAAGGGCGTGCGCCAGATCGTGCGGCTCGACGATGCCGTCGCCGTCGTGGCCGATCACATGGGGGCTGCGAAGAAGGGCCTGGCGGTCCTGGCGGTAGAGTGGGAAGACGGTCCGCACGCCGGGCTGAATACGCAAGCGATCGTGGCTGAGCTCGAACAGGCAACACTCAATTCGGGGGCGGTGGCCCAGAACGTCGGCGATGCCAACAAGGCCATGGCGACCGCGGTCAGCAAGGTCGAGGCCATCTACCAGGTTCCGTTCCTTGCCCACGCGACTATGGAGCCGATGAATTGCACGGTTCGTGTCGGCAAGGACGACTGCGAAGTCTGGATCGGCAACCAGGTTATCCCGCGCGTCCAAGCGGCTGCTGCAAAGGTTACTGGCCTGCCGCTGAACAAAGTCGTCGTGCACAATCAGCTGATCGGGGGTGGATTCGGCAGGCGCCTGGAAATCGATGGCGTCACGCGTGCGGTCGAAATCGCCAAGCATGTCGACGGCCCCGTCAAAGTCGTGTGGACCCGCGAGGAAGACATCCAGCACGATATGTACCGGCCCTATTGGTTCGACCGGATATCGGCTGGTCTTGATGCGAGCGGCAAGCCCGTCGCCTGGGATCATCGCTTCGCAGGTTCCTCCGTCGCCGCGAGATGGGCACCTTCCCTCTTTAGCAACGGTCTCGATCCCGACACCACCGATGGCGCGATCGATCTCCTCTATGCCCTCCCGAACATGCACGTCGAGTATCTGCGGGTGGAACCTCCAGGCATTCCGACGGCTTTCTGGCGCAGCGTCGGGCCGTCGCACAACGTTTTCGTGACCGAAAGCTTCATCGACGAGCTGGCGGCGGCTGCGAGGCAAGATCCGGTCGCCTATCGGCGGGCTCTCCTCGACAGATCGCCCCGCGCCAAGGCCGTGCTCGAGCTTGCCGCCGAAATGGCCAGCTGGGGACAGCCGTTGCCGCAAGGTTTCGGCCGCGGCGTTTCCCTTCAGTTCGTCTTTGCGACCTATATGGCGCAAATTGCCGAAGTCGAGGTGTCGAGGGACGGAGCAGTTCGTGTCCACCGGGTGGTCTGCGCGGTCGATTGCGGCATTCCTGTCAATCCCGACATCATCCAGGCACAGATCGAAAGCGCGATCATGTTCGGCATCACGGCGGCGCTCTACGGCGAGATCACCCTCAAGGATGGGCGTGTCGAGCAAAGCAACTTCCATGACTACCAAATCCTGCGCCTGAACCAGGCGCCGGCCGTGGAGGTTCATCTCGTCCACAGCCGGGAGTCACCGGGCGGAATGGGCGAAGCCGGGACTTCGGCCGTCGTCCCGGCGGTCGCCAA
>JASHRR010000097.1 GCA_030037185.1 Xanthobacteraceae bacterium
TTGCCCAGGGCCTGGTGGTCGAGATGGAAGCGGAGCTGGCAGGACTTTATCGCCGCCGCGAACTCGTGCGCGACACCAGGGTCGCGCCGGAAGTCCTTCGCGCCCCTCTTGATGGTGTGCTCGCCCTTTCGCATGTGGTGGTCGGCCAAGTCGTCCAGGCACAGGACGTGTTGTTTCAGATCGTCGATCCAAAAGTGTTGTGGATCGAGGCCTATGACTACGCCGGCGTCGACCCGGCCAAGCTGACCAAAGCCACTGCAGTCGCGGCCGACAATACGGCCATGAAACTGAGTTTTGAAGGGTGGAGCCGCACCCTGCAACAGCAGGCGACCGTTCTGCAATTCGCTATCGTAAATCCACCTCTTTCCATCCGCGTCGGCCAACCGGTGACAGTGACGGCACAACAGGGTGAGACCACGACAGGCATCGTAATCGATCGGGAGGCCGTGGTGCGCGCAAATAACGGCGAGACGATCGTCTGGCGCCACGACGACCCAGAGCTTTTCGAGGCGCGCACGGTGAGAACGCAGCCGTTCGACGCCACCCATACGCTGATTGAGGCGGGACTCGACACGGGCGAGCGTATAGTCAATCGCGGCGCCGAGATGATCAACCAAATCCGTTAGGAACGTCGTGGTGTTCAATCGTCTGGTGTCCGGGGGCTTGCGCCACCGTCTGGTCATCTTGGCGGTCGCGCTGGTGCTATCCGTCTACGGCGCGCTGGTGCTGCCGCTGATTCCGGTCGATGTCTTCCCCGACCTGAATCAGCCGGTCGTAACATTGATGACCGAGGCTGAAGGTCTTGCGCCCCAGGAAGTCGAGCAGCTGGTCTCGTTCCCGATCGAAAGCATCATGAACGGCATGCCGGGCGTCACGCGCGTCCGCTCGGTCTCGAGCGCAGGCCTGTCAATCGTCTACGTCGAATTCAATTGGGGTACCGACATTTTCCGCAATCGCCAGCTGGTCTCGGAACGGCTGGCGCTGGTCCGCGAGCAGCTTGCGCGCGGCACCATTCCTCAGATGGGCCCCATCGCCTCGATCATGGGCGAGATCATGCTGATCGCGATCACCAGCGATACCGCCTCGCCGATGGAGATACGCGAAACTGCGGATTTCGTGCTGCGCCCGCAGCTTTTGGCCATTCCTGGCGTTGCCCAGGTGATCCCGATCGGCGGCGAGGTCCGCCAGTATCGCGTCGAGCCGAGCCCGGCACTGATGCAGGCCCTCGACGTCACCTATGATCAGATCGAGGCCGCGACAAGCCGCTTCGGCACCAATACCGGCGGCGGTTTTGTCGACCAGCAGGGCCGCGAGTATCTCATCCGCAATGTGGGAGTGACCCGGCGTCTTGAGGACCTGCGCGAGACGGTAGTGGGCTATCGCCAGGGGCAGCCGGTGCTGCTGCGGCAGGTCGCCAATGTGGAGTTCGCCCCTCGCGTCAAACGCGGCGATGCCGGCTATCGCGGCAAGCCGGCGGTCATTCTGTCGATCCAAAAGCAGCCGGAGGCCGACACAGTTGCACTGACACATCAGATCGAAAACGCCCTTCAAACGATCCAAAAAACGCTGCCGGCCGGTATTTCGGCTACCAACGTGCAATTCCGGCAGGCGAACTTTATCGAGGCGTCGATCGGCAGCCTCAAAAGAGCATTGATTGAATCAGCTTTGGTCGTGGCCGTTGTTCTGCTCATCTTTTTGATGAATGCGCGCACGACGGTGATTTCGCTGACCGCCATTCCGTTGTCGCTCCTGATATCGATGATCGTATTCAAGGCATTCGGGCTCACGATCAATACAATGACGCTCGGAGGTCTGGCGATCGCGATCGGCGAGCTCGTTGACGACGCCGTGGTGGACGTCGAGAACATCATGCGCCGGTTAAGGGAGAATCGCCGCAAGCGTGAGCCGCTGCCAGTCATCGAGGTGATTGCGGCCGCATGCCAGGAGGTCCGATCGGGCGTTCTCTACGCGACCGTCATTATTGTTCTCGTGCTGCTACCCCTGTTTGCGATGTCCGGCCTTGAAGGCCGGCTGTTCGCGCCGCTCGGCATCGCCTACGTGGTCTCGATTCTGGGCAGTTTGCTCGTCTCGATTACGGTGACGCCGGTCCTGTCCTACTATTTGCTGACCGGGAGCCGCCAGCCGCATCGCGACAGTTTCCTCTTGCGGCAATTGCAACGCGCGAATGCGGCCGTTCTGTCGTGGGCACTGCAGCGGCGTCAGGCAGTGTTCATCGCAGCAGCGGGCGCCGTCGCGATCGCCGCCGGTGCTGCGCTGGCGCTGCCGCGCACCTTCTTGCCCCCCTTCAACGAAGGGACGCTCGATGTCAGCCTGCAATACAATCCCGGCATCTCGCTGAAAGAGTCCAACCGTCTGGGTTTGGTCGCGGAGCATCTGTTGATGGACATTCCCGAGGTGACCTCGGTCGGCCGCCGTACCGGCCGGGCTGAACTCGACGAACATGCCGAAGGCGTTCATTTTAGTGAAATCGATGTCGACCTCAGGCCGACGGCGCGCTCGCGCGATCAGGTGCTGGCCGATGTACGCGCGCGCCTCGCCGTGTTGCCCGCCTCGGTCAGCGTCGGGCAGCCGATCGCGCATCGCATGGACCACATGATCTCCGGCATTCGTGCGGAAATCGCCCTGAAGGTGTTTGGCGAAAATCTCGATACATTGCGTGATCTCGCCGAGACGTTGCGGCAGAAGCTGGCGGCGGTCAAAGGGCTCGCCGATCTGCAGACCGAAAAGCAGAATCGGATTCCGCAGCTGCGCGTCGAGGCGGATTATGACCGCGCCAAGATGTATGGCGTGACGCCGGCGGCGCTGACCAGCGCGCTCGAAGGAATGTCGAATGGACGAACCGTGTCCCAGGTGATTACCGAGGGTAATCGCCGCTTCGACGTTGTCATGCGTTTGTCGGACGAGAACCGGTCGCCCACGGGGCTGGCCGACGTCTTGATCGAGGCGCCGTCAGGACGTATCCCTCTTCGTCTGGTCGCCCGGGTCGAACAAGCGGACGGACCGAATCAGATTTTCCGCGACAACGGTCAACGCCGGATCGCGGTCTATGCCAACACGGACGGCACGCGGGACCGGGCGCAGATCATCGCCGACTTTCGCGCCGTCCTTGCCGCAACGCCTCTGCCCCAAGGCTACAGCGCAACGCTTGAGGGCACCTATCAGGCTTATGAGGACGCGGCGTGGCGCATCGGCATTCTGTCCGTGGCATCGTTGTTATTGATCTTTCTGCTGCTGCAAAGCCGGTATCGTTCGTCGGTATTGGCCCTCATCATCATGGCCAACATTCCGCTGGCGCTGATTGGCAGTGTGGTGGCGCTGTGGATCACTGAACTTCCGCTGTCGGTCGCCAGCATGATGGGATTTGTCACGCTTGCCGGCATCAGTACCCGCAACGGCATCCTGAAGACGAGCCGCTATGTCAATCTCGCGGCCCATGAGGGCGAGACCTTCGGGCGCAACTTGGTCACGCGCGGCAGCCTGGACAGACTGGCACCGGTGTTGCTGACAGCCCTGTCGGCCGGTTTGGCGCTGATACCCTTGCTGCGAGGAGCCGCTGAGCCGGGGCGGGAGATTCTTCATCCGGTCGCGGTGACGATTTTTGGCGGACTGGTGAGTTCGACCCTGCTGGATGCGGTTGTCACGCCGGCGCTGTTTTTGACGTTCGGCCGAAAGTCGCTGGAGCGTTTGGCCGCACCGAACCCGGGCGCGTTGGTGCCCGCCGAAACCTATTGAGCATCGGGAACCGTAAGATGTCGAAGCGTGCGGTGGTTTCCTTGATCTTCGTGGTTACGGCGTTCGCCGCCGGGGCTCAAAACAGCAAGGGCGAGAACGGCGGCAACGTCGTCGTGATGGAAGGCCACCCAATCGAATTTGTCAGCAAGGGGCAGGCGATCACGTTCTATATCCTCGAGGATGACGGCAAGAGCCCGACGCCGACGAAGGGTTTCAGTGGCCGTGCCGTGATTCAGGACGCCGGCAAGACCACGGCCGTCAATCTCTCTCCTGCAGAACCGAACATGTTTGTCGGGCAGCTCGCAATGCCGCTCGGGTCCAAGGCCCGCGTTGTGTTCTCGGCCAAAATACCCGGCCACACTCTTCAGGCGCGTTTCACCACGGACTGATTCAGTAGTACTAGGGGATGTGTACCATGGAGTACCGAGGAATGGCTCTTCGCCAATGGGGATCAGCCGCGAAACGGCTGCTGATATCGCTCCCCCTTGTCTGGCTGATGATGGCAGCCCCGGCGCTCGCCCATTCCGAGAAGGGTGAGGCGATCGATTTCTGGAGCGGCTTTACCCATCCGCTGTTTGGCCTTGATCACGTCGTCGCCATGGTGGCGGTGGGATTATGGGGCGCTTTTCTTGGCGCCCCGGCGTTGTGGATTCTGCCCGTGGTATTTCCGCTGGTGATGGCCATCGCCGGCGCCGCGGGGGTGTTCGGCCTTCCGTTGGTGGGTATCGAGACCGGCATCGCGCTGTCGGCGATCGCGCTTGGAGCCATGGTGGCGTTGGCGGCGAAACCGCCGCTGTGGGTTGCCGCACTGCTGGTGGGAGGGTTCGCGGTATTTCATGGCTATGCGCACGGAGCCGAACTTCCAGTCGGCGCCGACGCGATCTCGTTCTCCATGGGCTTTGTGATTGCCACCGGCCTGCTCCACTTAAGCGGCATCGCCTTCGGCACGCTTTCTCAATGGCCGATCGGCCGTATCGCCGTACAGGCAGCGGGCGGCGTCATTACCCTGATCGGGTTTGGCTTCCTGACGGGTGTCATATGAGCCGCCAGTTCAGTCTTGTGATCCTGACCGGCTTGGCGTTGACGACGCCCGCCGTGGCACACTCGCCGATCATGGGAATTGGAGGGGTTCCGGGCGGCGCGCTTCACGCGATGCTCATTCCCGAGCACGGGCTGGGCCTGTTGGTCCTCGGGCTGGCTCTGGGACGGCAGGCCTGGCCTCAGCGCCGCGTCGGCCTTACGATTTTTGTAGCCGTGTTGACGTGCGGCCTTTTCGCCGCCGCCTTTGCGATCGGCGAGGGCCTGGCGGCCGACGTGCTGTTGACCGCAACCGGCGTATTGGGCCTGCTGATCGCGGCCGCGTGGGTGCCGCCCACGCTCGGCTGGGCGCTGGCCGCGATCGCTGGGCTGACTTTTGCTCTGGACTCACGTCCTGACGTTACATCCTCGCAAGAGACCCTGGAGATGCTCATCGGCACCGGCGTCGCCGCCATTGTGATCGTCGTGGCGATTTCCGAACTGTCATTTCGCCTGCGCGGCAATGCGCAGGTCATGGTATCGCGCGTCCTCGGCTCCTGGATCGCCGCCATCGCGATCCTGGTGTTGTCGCTGCGGATCGTC
>JASHRR010000822.1 GCA_030037185.1 Xanthobacteraceae bacterium
CTGCCAAGGAAGCCGCGAACCTGATCGACCTTGATTCCGATCCGACTAAGCTCATCGATCTCGTCGCCATCGGCAAGCAGATGCTGATTACGCGCGGCGCTCTGACAACCTTTTCGATCGCCAACGATGTGGCCAAGTACTTCGCCATCATACCGGCCATGTTCATCATCGCCCTGCCGGGACTTTCCGCGCTGAACGTTATGGGGCTTTCAACTCCGCACAGCGCGGTGCTGTCGGCGCTCATCTTCAATGCCCTCATCATTCCCGTATTGATCCCGCTGGCGTTGCGCGGTGTCCGCTTTCGTCCGACGAGCGCGGAAGAAACATTCTACCGAAACCTCGTCGTTTATGGCGCAGGCGGGCTGATCGCACCTTTTATCGGCATCAAGGCGATCGACCTGTTTCTGTCGACGCTGCTTTAGTAGAGGCCTGACATGCGTGACATTCTAGTAACTGCGCTGCGAGCTTCTCTGGTCACCTGGGTGTTATGCGGCATTGCCTATCCCCTGGTGCTCACCGGGCTGGGACAATGGCTGATGCCCGTCCAGGCGAACGGCAGCTTAGAAAGGAGCCCCGATGGCGCCGTCATCGGCTCGCGACTGATCGGGCAACCCTGGAATGGTCCGGAGTGGTTTCATGGCAGGCCTTCGGCGACCACCAACACTGATCCGAACGATCCAACCAAAACGGTGCTGACGCCCTATAACGCGGCAAGCTCCGGCGCCTCGAATCTAGGCCCGATCAGCAAGGAGCTGCCCGAGCGTCTCACTGCCGATCGTAAAGCGCTGGAGGAGGCTCAACCTGAGCTCGCCGGCGCAAGGCTCCCGGCCGACATGCTGACGACCTCCAGCTCGGGCCTCGATCCGGATATTAGCCCGGCTAATGCGGCGCTGCAGGTGGCGCGGGTGGCACGTGCGCGGGGTATTCCGCCGGCGGACGTCGAAGCTTTGTTCACGCGGCATGTTAGCGGCCGCATCTTCGGGATCTTCGGCGAGCCGCGTGTAAATGTTCTGGCCCTGAACTTGGCGCTACAACGCACCTATCCAAGTCAGGCAAATCCGCCTTCCCGATAGGCTCAAGGCTTTACTTCACGACTGTGCCGATACCTTGGCATGTCGAACGACAGCCATCGCTACTGTTCCAAGAATTAGGCGTGCGACGGCTCCCATGCCCGAGCCCAGAACAATGAGATCAATGTGGTGCCATTGAGCAGCAGCGATGATTAACTCGTGTCGGGAGCAACGCGTCGGTTCTGCGTCCCTCGGCTTCGACAGCCGTGTAGCCGTATAGCCTCTCGGCCCGACGATGCCGAGGCCGTCGGTCTGCAACTCCAAAATCGCGTCGTGCGACTGATTCAGAAGGTCGGCTTGGTGCTTTAGCAACTCCTCGGCACGTTTCCGGGCGCAGATATCCTCGATAACAGCGACGAAAGAGTCGATTGATCCGTCACTTCTGCGCACAGCCGGCTGTTAGCCCGCCCCAGACAATCGTACCATCCTTACGCCAGTAGCGCTTGTCGATACCGCGCGCATTCGTGTGCAAGATCGACCGCAAGGATCATCCGGATGTGAGAATACGGCACCAGGCTTGGTTGGCTCTGAGTCATCTGAGATCGGAGCTAACTGCGATGCCGACCGCCGCGTTTTCAAATGTCGCCTGGTATTGCCGTGCACGGTCGGTGACATCCAGACCGGTGACGGAGACAGAAACGATGCGAGCCGCGTCATCCCTGATCGGCATCAGGGAAAGGTCCGTGACGCGTTCCTTGCCATTCTCCGTGACACAGCTCGTTTCTCCGCGAGACGGTTCTCCCGCGAGGGCCCGCTCAACTCTCCCGCGGATGTAATCCTCGACTTCTGACGAGAGGTGCCACAACCATCGGCACTCCCAGTATGGTTATGTCCGCCGGCGCAAACCCTAGATCCTCGACACCGGCGCGGTTGGCATCGACGACGACGCCTTCCGGGTTGAGATGCCCGAGCATGATGCCGCCGTGTTCGTACATTGCCATGATTTCTTCATTGGCTTTGCGGAGCTCAGCGGTGCGGTCTTCGACGCGCCGCTCCAATGTTGGGCTAAGCTCACGGTACCGTTCAACGGCAAAGCGCATCGCGGCAGCCACGAGCACGTCAGAAAACGCCACCAAGATTGCTGGACGTCTTGGCCGTTACGCCGTAACAGGCTGATGTCCTAGAAGGTGGCGTTGCGGTACGCTCGAGCGCATTGCCCGACAGCTTCGCCTGAACCGCTCGGCGGCAGCCGCCAATTGCTCGATAACATAGGTTATACTGTAACCACGCGAACCTGTCGAGCTGGTCGCGCAGCGACGTCGATATACAGCTGTAAGCGCGCCCCAACATGACGCTGGCACCAACGCCGCCGCTTCTGTGCATTGGTCGGAGGCATGCCGAACATCCCATTTCATCGTTACAGTGTAATCTCGTTGGACCTTGCCTGCCGCCCAGGATGGCCCTCAGAAGCCCTGGGAGATCCACTGCGTTTTCCTGGCCGGGCGCCCCAGACGGCCGCCGGTACGGAAAACGCAGCAGCGGCCACACCAGGGCGGCTTGGCCAGTCTGTTGGCGGACTTCCTGAGCAGGCCAGCGCTTGGCTCTCCCGGCCCCGCGTTGGCCATGCCGCTTTCCTCAAGGATGGCGCATTTGTAAGCGGCATGAAACCCGACGGCACCACGGCGGCGTCCAAGAAACTCAAAACTGCGGCTTGGTCTCAAGTCGCTCCAGCCAGCGCTTGACGCTTTGGCTGACATAGAATCTCCCGGCCGACCCTGATGCTATCACTTTAGCGGTTGCGCTCGCTTGAAATACCTCAAATCTGGTGGCGCCTGGTCCTTCTTGGTGGGCATCAAGAATCCGTCGCCGCTCAAAAAATACACGTCCGTTCCGATAACCACATAGTTGTTGCCCTCGGCGCAAGAAATTCGGCTCCAATCGGGATAGGGATTCGGATCGCGCCGATATGTTTTGTCGACGCTCCAAGGCCGCGTCAACGCATGGTCGAATACAGTAATTTCCTCATGAAGGAGGTTCGAATCGTTCTTGTCGAGATGGAACCGCTCCCTGAATGTCGACTGATTGTCGAAATGCAGAGGCAGACCAGTAGCATCGTACGCGCGAGGGCCCTTGAAAGGCCCCCGCGTCTCGACTTCCAGCACCTCGTACACGCCATCGCCGTCTTCGTCGATCCATCGGCCAATCGAATACCCTTGATAGGTCGGCTCTACGTTCGTAGGCCAGGGGCGACCGTCGGTGAAGATGCGACGAAGGTCCGTTCCAACCGAAATGTAGGTGGTTTCCGGTGTGATGATATACTCTTGTGCCGGTGCGGACATCATGCTTGGCATCCCGCCTGGGACGCACCTGGCGTGGTCGATAAAATTGCCCTGCCCGCCGTTGGCCTGGTCGGCCATGCTTTCCTCATGGATCTTCTGATACTCCGGTGTTAGCGGCGCCTGCTGCGCACGTCCAAAGGCCTTGGTCGGATCGAACTTTACTCCCTGGCCTCCGAGACGGAGGTTGATTGCGTCCCACTGACCTTTCCAGTTTGGGTATTTTGCCCCGTCGGCAGCGTGTGCGCTGCCAATCATCACCATCAGTGCTGTGCTTAGGGCGAATATACCGGTCGTGCTTTTATCCACCATTGATCCGTCCTCCCTGCTCTATCGGTATCTTTCTGCCGTCGAGCCCCAGCAAAGACCGCCCCCGGATCGCCCGTTGCCCGGCGGTCGACGTGGTCCTGCACATGCTGGCCTCGCGTGGCGATCGGAATCACTCTATCACAAAGCCCGCTCAGGCCGGCAGCGGCACAGTCGCGGGAGGGGTGGTGTGACACTGTCACGTCGCGCTCCCCCGGCGGCACAGGAGTTCGATGCCGCTCCCGGCTTTCAAGTTCGGCCGCCGTTGGAAAATACAGGCGGGACGAGCGCCTCAGCTTCGGCCGGCTGTCACAGGCCCAGCACAGGTGACTGGCGTCCCCTCAACTTTCAGCTAATCAGCTGGCGATTTTGTGCAGCGCTGAATGTTTGTGCTTTCATGAATGCCTCTCGTCAGCGCAAGGCGACAGTCGGCGAGTGCTCGGGCCGGCTGGCTTGTCACAATTCGAGGAGCTGTCCCGTCGGGAGGGCGTTCAAACCGCGATACTCTATGCGTTCGACCTCATCGGGTATGGCCACGACGCGCATCTGATCAATGAACACATCGCCAAGGATGGCCCTATCGTCTTCGCTCACGCTTGCCGCTTGACGCCGAAAGGTATCGTCTCGAAGAAGATCGATGGAACC
>JASHRR010000823.1 GCA_030037185.1 Xanthobacteraceae bacterium
AATATTTCTCTTTTTTTGACATAGAAAAGTTGCATCAAGATTAGATAATGTGTTGATATACGTTATTGTGCGGTTCTGTCGTCACAGATCAACCGGTGGTCGCACGTAGGCTCCGACCTCGCTCATGCCGGGGCCTTGGAGGAGGGAACACGAAGCGTTTATCCGGCCCACCGCACGTAGCGGTGGCGCGCGGCAGACGCCTGGGAGAGGGGATCCAATGGCTTCAAAAACCAAATGTCCAAGCTGTGGCGGAGACAGTGCCAATCTCATTCACGGTGTGTGTCGGGCTTGCTATATGCGCGACTACCATCAAAAACGTTCCGCTGCGGCTGTCACAGAATGTCCAAGGTGCGGCGGAGTGAGTGCGAATTTCGTTCATGGTGTGTGTCGGGCTTGCTATATGCGCGACTACCATCAGAGGCGTTCTGCTCCGGCTGATGGGCAAAGTTCACCTGTGACGGATGGACAAAGCTCACCGGCCGCAGGTGCGCAAAGGGTGTGCGAACCGCCCGCGCCTGCCGGCGGCGGTGCAGGTCCGCGCATTTGTATCGAATGCCGAGAGCCGGGCGTCTATGCCCGCGGCCTTTGCTTGAGCTGCTACATGCGGGACCGTCGGCGCCGCACCCTCACGCTTATCGACGCCGGCCCGCGCCTTTGCGTCGAATGCGCAGCGCCTGGCATATACGCGCGCGCCCTATGCCAAAATTGCTACATGCGGGACCGTCGGCGCCATCGCCGGATAAAGCTTCAGGCCTGCGCAGTTTGCGGCGCCTCATTTCAGTCCGCCCGGCGCGACGCGCTCTATTGCTCTTCAGGTTGCCGCCAAAAGGCGCACCGGACCGGCAAGACGCAAGCGGCCTAGAATAACAGGCCGGCCCGTCGGCCGGCCCTGACCTCCTCGCCGCTGCCCCTCAGCCGTCGCCTCGATCTGCGCCGTGACAGGCCGCGGCGCGTTGCGCGTCGCCAATCGACAGCGCGGCCTCGACGGCTGATAGGTTCTCCGTCTCGCGGGGGACAGATCACGACGCCGGGCTCGGCTGGAAGATGCATTGGAGCGCGACAGGTTTTGCCCTATAGTCGCGAGGCCGTCTTCTAAAAGCTCGTGCGTCAGCGAAAAAACTCGCAAATCCGGGAGCGAAACGATGTCGCGAAAATTGCTTCAATCCGTGTCCGCACTGGTGTTGGCTGCAGGCGGGCTCATATGCGTTGTGCCGCAGGTCTCCGCCCAAACGTTTGTCGGCACAGCCGTACCGCAGCAATTCGCCGCGCAGGGGCAGCCTTCGACCAAGAATGGCGAATGGCCGACCAACGGCGCCGACGTGAAATTCACCAGGTACTCCCCACTCGACCAGATCAACGCCTCGAACTTCAATAATCTCCAGGTGGCATGGCGCTTCAAGACCGACGCCTTCGGCCCCTATCCGGAATACAAGCTCGAGGGCACGCCGATCATGGTCAAGGGCGTGCTCTATACGACGGCCGGTACGCGGCGCTCGGTCATCGCGCTCGACGCCAAGACCGGCGAACTGATCTGGTCGCACAGCCTGCGCGAGGGCCACCGCGCCGAGGTCTCCGCGCGCCAGTTGTCGGGACGCGGCGTTTCCTACTGGACTGACGGCCGCGGGGACGAGCGCGTCATCTATGTCACCACCGGCTATCGCCTGGTCGAGCTGAACGCCAAGACCGGCGCTCTGGTCTCCACCTTCGGCGACAATGGCATTCTCGACATCAAGGTCGGCGTGGTGAAGGGCGACAACGAGCAGATCGATCTGGAGGGCGGCGAGATCGGCATCCACGCCGCCCCGACCGTGACCGGCGACGTGGTGATCGTGGGCTCTTCCATGCGGGAGGGGGCGACCGTGCCGACGCACAACAACACCAAAGGCGTTGTGCGCGCCTTCGACGTGCGGAGCGGCAAGCAGCTGTGGCGCTTCGACACGATTCCGCGGCCGGGCGAGTTCGGCAACGAGACGTGGGAAAACGGTTCCTGGCGGGACAACGGCAACACCGGAGTGTGGGCCCACATCACCGTCGATGAAGAGCTCGGCCTCGTCTACATCCCGGTTGAGACGCCGACATCGGACTATTACGGCGGCCATCGGCCGGGTGCCAATCTGTTCGCCGAAAGCCTGGTGGCGGTCGATCTGAAAACCGGCGTCCGCAAATGGCACTTTCAGTTTGTCCATCATCCGATCTGGAATTGGGACATGACGTCGGCGCCGATCCTTTCCGACATCAATGTCAACGGTCGCCCCGTCAAAGCCGTGTCGGTCGCCTCCAAGCAGGGCTGGCTCTACGTCTTCGATCGCGTGACCGGCCAGCCGGTGTGGCCGATCGAAGAGAAGCCGGTGCCGCAGTCCGATGTCCCCGGCGAGAAGACGTCGCCGACGCAGCCCGTCCCGCCCGACTCGCTGCGCTATGCCCGCAACTTCCTCAAGATGCCCGACGACGTGATCGACTTCACGCCCGAGCTGAGGCAGAAGGCGCTGGAAGTTCTCAAGCGATACAAGGTGGTGGAGTCGCCGTTCGCGCCGGGCATCCTCGCCGATGTCAAGGGAACCCTTGGGGCCATCGTTTCCGGCACTGCGACGAACTGGCCGGGCTTCGGGTACGATCCGGAGACCCACATCGCCTATATGCCGGCCGGCAATACGCCGAGCGTGCGGTCGCTCGTTGCCTCACCTGGCGAGTTCTCGGACATCAGGTACGTTCAGGGCGTCGCCGGGCAGCAGTTCCGGGTGGTGCTGGGGCCCGGGGACTGCTGCGCCGCCGGCGCGCCTCAGACCGCAGCGCGGGCGCGTCTCGCGCGGACCAATCCGGCGGCGGCCGACGCGTCTCCGCCTGCTGGCGGCTTCGGCGGGTTGAACGTCGAGGGGCTGCCGCTGGTGAAGCCGCCCTACGGCCTACTGGCAGCGATCGACCTCGATAAGGGGCAACTCAAGTGGCAGGTGGCCCATGGCGACACCCCCGATCAGGTGCGCAATCACCCGGCGCTGAAAGGGCTCAACATTCCGAAGACCGGCCAGGCGCAAACCTCGGGGGTCGGATTAGCCATCACCAAGACCCTGGTGATCATGGGCGATCCCGTATCGACAACGACTCCTGAGCACCCGCACGGAGCCATGCTGCGCGCCTACGACAAGGCAACCGGCCAGCAGGTCGGCGCCGTGTTCATGCCGGCGCCTCAAAGCGGCAACCCGATGACGTACATGGTTGACGGCAAGCAGTACATCGTCGTGGCGGTCAGCGGCGGCAGCTATTCGGGTGAGTACATCGCCTTCAGCCTGCCGAACTGACCTGCGAAAATAGCCAGCGTAATCAAACGGTTGCGCTGGCGCTGCGGGACCAAAATAGACATCCGCTGAGCCCGCGATGCCGGCGCTGCCCAAACCGCGGGCATTCTTTGGCGCCGCCGTGCCTCATTCACGCCAACAACACGGCGCATACTCAACGGCTGATCATCGGGTATGATGATCAGCACAAGCCCATACTGGCCCGCGCCACCGCCCCGGGGACGCGGGCTTTTTATTTTGCTGTCATGGTAGGGGATATCGCGGGTTGGCGTCGCCGCAGCAGGAGTGGGCCGCAGGCTCGACGTTAGACCAGGGTGCGGGGGCGAACACTTGTTCAACTTCAACTGTACAAACTGGCGGACAAATTCGTCTTGATCACCCTTGAGCGCGATATGGTGAGTGCCGCGCGAGGGGCTGGCCCCTGTGGGGTTTGGCGGGCGAAGCCTTTGGTTCGGTTGCAGCTTTGAAGAGGTGATCCGTGCGCCGGATAGCGGCAGGAACGCACGAGGACCTCGCGGGAGGATCTGGCGGTCCCGGATTTCGCTGGCGCTTAATCCGGGCTACACTCCGCGGTTGCTGACGCGATCGACACCCCATTGCGCAGGACCGTGGCGACGGCCACCTTATAGCCTGCACCGCGGCGGCATCCGATCTCGCCCAAGAAGGCAAGCAAAAGGCACTCGCAAACTAAGGTCTCCAGGCATGGCGAACTCTCCGGACGATCGCGCACCGGTGCCGGCCGGAAAGGGCACTCCTGCCGGATCGTCTTCTCGTGCCGAGATCGATGCGTTCCTCAACCGCGTGCGCACGATCGAGCGCGCCCAAGCGTCGGGCACGCGCGGCCGTTTGATCTTCGCCCTTGACGCCACCATGAGCCGGCAGCCCACCTGGGACAGGGCCTGTAAGCTTCAGGGCGAGATGTTTCTGGAAGCGCAGGCGATCGGCGGACTCGATGTGCAGCTGGCGTTTTTCCGCGGCCTGGGCGAATGCCGCGCGTCGCGCTGGGTCTCGGAGCCCGCGGCCCTTGCCGCATTGATGGCGCAGATCGACTGCCGTGAAGGGGCAACCCAAATCTGCAGAGTACTGAGCCACGCGTGCCGTGAAACCGAAAAGGCCACGGTGCAGGCCCTCGTATATGTGGGGGATGCGATGGAGGAGAGGGCAGATACGGTCTGCGCCAAGGCGGGCGAGCTCGGACTGCGGAACGTTCCAGCCTTCGTGTTCCAGGAAGGGTACGATCCGGATGTCGAGAGGACATTCCGCAACATCGCCCGATTGACGCGCGGTGCCTATTGCCGCTTCAACGCCGGCGCAGCCGATGAGTTGCGGGACCTGCTTCGCGCCGTCGCGGCCTATGCGGCGGGCGGCCTGAAGGCGCTCAGCGATCTTTCGGGCCGGCGCAATACCGCTGCGATGCGGCTGCTGGAGCAGATGAAATAGTCATGCCGACGCTGTTTATTGGTCTCCTTGCACTCATAACCGTGCTGTGGCTGCTGAAATCTTTCGCCCGCAGCGATCCGCGTTATCTGATCAAGATCGGCAGGACGGCGGGGGGCGTGGTGGCGCTGGCAGGTGCTGCATTTCTGGGCGCGCGTGGACAGGTATTTCTTGCGGTTCCGCTTGGCGTGACGGGATTGAGCCTGCTGGGCCTGCAGGAATGGCTGCCGGCATGGATGCGCCCTTACTCTTGGCCATTCGAGCACAAGAGCGCGGGCCAAGTGTCGCGCGTGCGCTCCAATTTCCTGGAGATGGCCCTTGATCACGATTCCGGGGCGATGACCGGCACGATCGTGGCCGGCCGTCTCAAGGGCACATCGCTCGATGCTCTCGAATTGTCCGTGCTGATCGATCTCATTGCCGAGTTCGACGAGGAAAGCCGCAACCTATTGGCAGCGTATCTTGACCGCCGGAATCCCCGATGGCGTGAAAACGCTGACAATGATGCGGCAGCGCGGGGCCGAGGCGCGGGGCGCGCGGGAAAAATGTCGGACGAGGAGGCTTATCAGATCCTTGGCCTTCAGGTAGGGGCGAGCGCTGATGACATCAGCCGGGCCCACCGCTCGCTCATGAAGAAACTGCATCCCGACCAAGGGGGATCGACGTATCTTGCTGCCCGCGTCAATGAAGCGAAGGATGTGCTGCTTCGACGCCATAAGTTCACTCGTCGGTCGTGAGAGTCCCGGTTCGGCTCAATGCGGGCTATATAGGCCAAATAACTCGCTCAATTCCTGATAGTCATACACGAGATATCGTTACGCTTTAATTGCCGGCAGATGGCCTCCGCCTGGTCTTTTTGTATGCCGGCGAAACGAGCGCGATAGAGCGTCTTGTCTCCCGTCACCACTGCCTCGGTGAACGGGCTCGCGTGCTTTAGCTTCTGACCCATCTTGGCCTGGACGGCGTTGAGCCTCTCGCGCGCTTCCCGTTCTACATCGAAGGCGCCGACCTGAATGATCCAGCCGGAATGGGCCGGCGGGGCGGATGGAACGCCGAGCCTCGCGGCACTTTCAGGCGGCGTGGTTGCCCGGATAGTCTCGGCAATCAGGTCTCGCGCTCGCGTCGGTTCTTCGGATGCCGGAGCTGCCGTCGCGGCCACTGGCGGTACGATGTCCCGGGGGGCAGGTGCTGCGGCCGGCGTCGGCGATGAGGGTGCCGGCGCGAGCGCCGCCACCTGAGCCGGAGGCATTTTGACCTTTACGGTCTTGACCTGGATTGGTTTGATGGGCTCGGTCGCTGCGGTTTCCCCCGCATGCGAGGGAGGGGAGGGCGGAGTAGAGGGAGGTGGCGTCGGCGCGGTCTTTTCGGCGCCGACAGACTGGGGAGCTGGCAGGCCCTGGGCAACGCTGCCAGAGGTCGCCGCCGGCGCCGTGCGGTCGTCAGATGCGGAGGCGACCGAGTAGATTGCCGAGGAGGGTCGCGCTTCGCCGGCGCGGATTGCCGACGCATTGGGGTCAGCGGCAATCTGCGGCTTTGCCAAACGCGGCTCGTCTTTGTGCAGCGCATCGGCCTTCGAAGCGGCGATGCCTGCGATCTGCGTCTTCGGCGGCGCGGCGGCGACAATATACTCCTCAACGAGGCTGCGGGTGCGGGCGTCGCGAGCGCCAGCCGAACTGCCGCCCATCACCACCGACACGATATGCCTGTTATTGCGACGTACCGAGGCAACCAGGTTGAAACCGGACGCTTCGGTGTAGCCCGTCTTGATGCCGTCCATACCTTCGACATGGCCCAGCAAGTGGTTGTGATTGCGCATCGTCTCGCCATGATAGGTGAACGAGGGCGTCGCAAAATAGCGAGCATAACGCGGGAAGCGCTCCTGCATGGCGCGACCAAGCAGTGCCTGGTCGCGTGCCGTCGTGACCTGCTCGTCATTGGGAAGGCCTGACGCATTGCGATAGATCGTGCGCCTCATGCCAAGCGCTTGGGCCTTGAGCGTCATCATGTCGGCGAACTCACGTTCGCTGCCGCCGATCGCTTCAGCGACCGCGACCGCGGCGTCGTTGGCGGACTTTGTCGCCATCGCATAAACCGCGTCCTCGACTGCGATTGTCTGCCCCGGTTTGAGGCCGAGCTTCGTGGGCGCCTGTATGGACGCGTGCTCCGAGACAGGAATCTGCGTGTCGAGGCGGATCTTGCCGGCATCGAGCCTCTCGAACAGCAGATAGAGAGTCATGATCTTGGTCAGCGAAGCAGGATGGCGCAGTTCGTCGGCGTTCTCAGCATGCAGCACATTGCCGGAATTGGCGTCGAGTACGATCTCCGCGTAGGGCGGCGTATAGGCGGGCTGTTTGTCGTGCGTGCCATGGGAGGCGTGGCGCGGAGCGTGGCGCGCAGCCGCCGGAACTGTGATCGCAATGATGAAAGCGCTCGCAAAACAAACGCAAATAGCGCCTCGTGTGCCTATAGGCGGATGATCTGCTTTCAACTTCGCTCTCCAGTCTCCCGATCCGGCCATCGTCCTGCCCGTTTGGCGCGCAGGCGTTTGGCGCGCCTCGTCCTCGATCCACGCTCCACAAGGGTGCCCAATGTGAGTTCTCCGGCCCGGAACTCCACTTTATCTTAGCTTGCTATCTTGCCAGTTCCTACCTTGCTTCGCCGCTGCCCTTGCCTACCTGAGCGGGAGGGAGACGTGGGAGATCCAACGCCTCCGTGCCGAGGAAAACAGGCGGCACCATGGCACGGTCTTCCAAGGGTAGGCCGCAAAGGTTGCGAACTTATTAAACAGTCCAAGAGCTTACGCTGCAACCTCAGTGTGTTTTGCGACGCAAGATAATCCCTTGACTTATTGTGCAGTGCAGTACAAATACGTGTTAGGGATGCGGGCGCATTCCTGGTGAACTGCGGCGGTCGCCGTTCTGGGAGATGACGATGTTGAAGAACTTCGACGAGATGCAAAAATATGGCAAGGATCACATCGATTCGACGATGAAAGCGTGGGGTCAGGTGTCGAAAGGCGTTCAGGCGATTGCCGCCGAGACGGCCGACTATTCCAAGAGGTCTTTCGAGGAAGGGTCCGCGGCCCTCGAAAAATTGCTCGGCGCCAAATCACTCGAAAAAGCAATCGAGATTCAGACCGCTTATGCGAAGACGGCTTATGAGGGCTTTGTTGCCCAGGCTACCAAAATGGGCGAGCTCTACGCGGATCTCGCCAAGGAGAGCTACAAGCCGTTCGAAACTTTGGTCGGCAGATCGACCGTCGCGAAGTAAAGTGCATTACGGTTCACGTTGAACTTGTTGGGAGCGCGGGCGTCCGCCCGCACCCGCTCTCGAGGGCGGGAATTGATGCCGCAACGGGCGGCAGGGCCGGGTGGATTGCGGGCAGTTTTGACGTTGCGGCCAGCCGGGCGCGCCCGCGGCGGTCCGCGTTTTGCTGAGTGCTGCTCACCGGCACAGGCGACGACGCCGGTTTAAGAGGTCCAATGCGGTCGGAATCTCAGCCGATCCGGCGACGGCAGTACCTGGTTGGGTTTGCGCCGGCCAATCTCCATATATGCGAAGCGAAGCTTTCACTGAGCGAACTATCCGCAGAGGCGAAGCGGCGAGTCAGGGGATGGCATCGCAAGGGGTTCTGCAAGAGCCCTTTCGATGGCGTTCTATTTCCGGCCCGCCGGCTGTGAGAGAACAAGGGTGCCCGCTTGCGGATTGCGGCCGGCGCCATGGTCTTTGGGGCACCGGTAAAATTTCGTGGCGTCACCGCGGGCGATCTCGATCAAGATTGACCGACGACGGATGATCGGGGTGGGACGAGCCCCGCATGGACCAACCGGACCCGAGTTTTGCTGCTCGCAGCGGCTTTTGCCGTCACCTTGGCCGGGAGCGACAGACGGATTTGGCGATTATGCCTTCCATTGCCGCAGTGCGCGGGATGCAATCGGCTGGCCGATCGGGGCATCGGCGCAGGTAACATGCGCTTGCCCTGGAACATGCCAACCGGAATCTTATTTTTAACTACAAGATCGCCTCGGATTGCGGCATTCTTATCCGGAACCGGGAACCACAAGCTGTCCGAAATCCATGACTACGCCTGTTCGTCATACCACGTCGGAACCCAAGATGCCGAGCGCACCGCGAGCGGCCGACGACGACCGCAAGCGACGTAACGATCAGGGCGGGCCCGGCACCGCGGTCATCACGAAAACCAAGCCGCAGGTCAAGAAGCCGAGCTTCTACCGCGTCCTCCTGCTCAATGACGACTACACCCCGATGGAATTCGTCGTCCATGTGCTGGAGCGATTCTTCAACAAGGACCGCGAGGCGGCGACGCGGATCATGTTGCTCGTCCACCATCATGGGATCGGCGAATGCGGCATTTATACATACGAGGTCGCAGAAACAAAAGTGACGCAGGTGATGGACTTTGCGCGAAAACACCAGCATCCTCTGCAGTGCGTGATGGAGAAGAAATGACATCTTCCTGGTGCCCCTTTTGATCGCGTCAGCGCTGTCCCTTGTGACCCGCTTGGCGGGAAGGGGCGACGCCTCTCGAGCTCGAGGCAACAATCGGAAGGTTTGATGGTAAAGTGTGAGGAGACCGGCTCCCTTCCTATGCTTCCGCGCAAGCGGGGAAGGCAGCCCGATTTTCCCTCCGGGCAGAGCAGGGAGGAGGGGGTTCTTTTGGGTACCTGGGGGAATGTGCAACCGCGCAAGTCGCCAGCAAAGAAGAGAGTCTGATGCCAACGTTCTCGCGCAGTCTAGAGCAATCGCTCCACCGAGCACTTGCGCTCGCCAACGAGCGGCACCACGAATACGCCACGCTGGAGCACCTGTTGCTGGCGCTGGTTGACGACCAGGACGCCGCTGCCGTGATGCGGGCCTGCAATGTCGACGTCGAAAAGCTGCGCCGCAATCTCGCGAGCTACGTCGAATCCGAGCTCGAGAATCTCGTCACCGACGGCTCGGAGGACTCAAAGCCCACCGCCGGTTTCCAGCGCGTGATCCAGCGCGCCGTGATCCATGTCCAGTCTTCCGGCCGCGAAGAGGTGACCGGCGCCAACGTGCTGGTGGCGATCTTTGCCGAACGTGAGAGCCACGCCGCCTATTTCCTGCAGGAGCAGGAGATGACGCGCTACGATGCCGTCAACTACATCAGTCACGGCATCGCCAAGCGCCCCGGGCTCACCGAATCGCGCCCGGCTCGCGGTGTCGACGAAGAGACCGAGCAGAAATCCGGCGAAGAGCCGAAAAAGAAGGGCGACGCGCTCGATAATTACTGCATCAACCTCAACAAGAAGGCGCGCGAGGGCAAGATCGATCCGCTGATCGGCCGCGAGTCCGAGATCAACCGCACCATTCAGGTGCTGTGCCGGCGCCAGAAGAACAATCCCTTGTTTGTCGGCGATCCGGGCGTTGGCAAGACCGCGATCGCGGAGGGCTTGGCGCGCCGCATCGTCCATGGCGAAGTGCCGGATGTCCTCAAGAACTCCACGGTGTTCGCCCTCGACATGGGCACGCTGTTGGCTGGCACCCGCTATCGCGGCGACTTCGAAGAGCGCCTCAAGCAGGTCATCAAGGAGATCGAGGCCTATCCGGGCGCGATCATGTTCATCGACGAGATTCACACCGTGATCGGCGCCGGCGCCACATCCGGCGGCGCGATGGACGCTTCCAATCTTTTAAAGCCTGCGCTCGCGGCCGGAACCGTGCGCTGCATCGGCTCCACCACCTACAAGGAATACCGCCAGTATTTCGAGAAGGACCGCGCCTTGGTGCGCCGCTTCCAGAAGATCGATGTGAACGAGCCGAGCGTGCCGGACGCGATCGAGATCATGAAAGGCCTCAAGCCGTATTTCGAGGATTATCACAAGCTCAAATACACCAACGAAGCCATCAAGGCGGCGGTGGAGTTGTCGGCGCGCTACATCCACGATCGCAAGCTGCCTGACAAGGCGATCGACGTGATCGACGAGTCCGGTGCTGCCCAGATGCTGCTGCCCGAAAGCAAACGCAAGAAGACGATCGGTCTCAAGGAGATTGAGACTACCATCGCCACCATGGCGCGAATCCCGCCCAAGACGGTGTCGAAGGACGACGCCGAGGTGCTGGCGCATCTGAAGGAAACGCTGCA
>JASHRR010000098.1 GCA_030037185.1 Xanthobacteraceae bacterium
GGCACGGTCAGTGCAAACTGCACACTGGCTCAGTCAGACTTTGGGATCGGCTGAGATAACCCATCCCTTTCATCCCCTTCGGGGCCGTCGATTTGCTGTGTTGAAGCTCAGAAAAGGCTCTGGAGTCGAGACTCTGAGCTTACGCCACCCCGAAAGGGGCTCGTTTGCGGTCCCACGCGAATGGACTGACTGGGCACCTCCTGGCACGTCGGGCGAACCCAACAGCGAACAGCGGCCGTTGCTCTTTGACGCCGCAGGTGCGCTGGCGCTTGCGGAGCTCGTGCACGCCCTGAAACGCAACAAAGGGGCTTGACCGATGATGCGCTCTCTGAATCAATCGGCGGACATACGTTTGATTCGGTCCGCTCAACATGAAAAACCCTTCCACCGCGTCGTTACGCAGACGCCGCCAGAAGCTGATACGGGCTCTACCCCCAATCGAGCACATCATACGCGGATCACTCATGGAGACCTACAAGCGCTGTGGGCATGCGGGCTGCCATTGCGCGGACGGACCCGGGCACGGACCCAAGTGGTACTTGTCCACGGTCGCGCGAACAGGAGAACGCCCACGCCTCGGCTATGTGCCGAACGCAGCCTACCCGCAAGTCGCCGAGTTTCTGGCCAACTATCGCAAGCTCCAGGAGATGCTCAACGAGATTTGCGCAATCAACGCCGAGCTTCTGCGTCGCCGCGAAAGTCTCAACTAAATGGATCCGGCCATCGCAGCACTCGACTTTGTCAAGGCGGGCGCCATCATCGCCAACATGATCGAGTCCTATCTCGCCGCAGGCGCTCCGCCGCTGAATGCGGAAGGAGCCGATCATGCTGAATCCAAAGATTGCCGATCATCATCTGACCAGACAAGCCTGCATCTACATTCGTCAGTCGACACCGGCGCAAGTGCGCTTCAACCAGGAGAGCACGGAGCGCCAATACAATCTGGCGGACCAGGCGAAAGCACTCGGTTGGATACCGGAGCAGATCCGAATCCTCGACGGAGATCTTGCTCAGTCGGGACAGCTGACGACCAAGCGCGACGACTTCAAAACCCTGGTGAGCGATGTCGCGATGGGGCACGTCGGCGCGATCTTCTCGCTGGAAGCGTCGCGCCTGGCGCGCTCCAACAAGGACTGGCACCGGTTGCTGGAGCTGTGTGCGATCACCAAGACATTGGTGTTCGACGGAGATGGCTGCTACGATCCATCCGACTTCAACGACAGCCTTGTCCTCGGCATGAAAGGCACGTTTGCTCAGGCAGAACTGCACATCATCCGCGCGCGCCTCCACGGCGGAAAACTCAATAAAGCGCAGAAAGGCGCCTTGCGTTTCCCCTTGCCTGTCGGATTGGTTTTCGATGGTGACAACATCGTTCTCGACCCCGACCAGGAAGTGCAAGGTGCTGTGCGGACGCTGTTCGAATTGTTCGAGAAGGAGAGCAGCGCCTACCGGGTGGTGCAGCGCTTTCACCAACTCGGCCTTCTCTTCCCGCGTCGAGCATATGGCGGAGCTTGGAATGGCAAGCTCGTCTGGGCAGCGTTGACTCACTCACGGGTGATCGGCGTTCTTGCTAATCCATCTTACGCCGGCACCTACGTGTTTGGCCGCTACCAATCTTGTAAGAAGCTCAACCCTGCCGGCGAGATCTGTACACAGTCCCGCCAATTGCCACAAGATCAGTGGCGCATTGTCATTCCTGACCATCATCCTGGTTATATTACGTGGGATCAGTTCCTCGCCAATCGCAAACGCTTGGCAGCGAACCGGACCAACAGTGAAATTCTCACCGGCCCCGCGCGCGAGGGGCACTGTTTGCTGCAGGGACTCTTGCTCTGCGGAATCTGCGGCCGGCGTTTGAGCGTATGCTATGCCGGCAACGGTGGCATTTACCCGATCTATGACTGCACCTCAAGAAAGGAGTCGACACATCATTGCTTCTCCACGCCGGCAAAACCGCTGGACGACGCCATTGTGCGACGTGTGTTGGCTGCCGTCACGCCGGTGACAGTCAAGCTCGCTCTCGAAGCGCTGAACAATCTCGAAGCAGGCGATAAAGCAATTTCCGCGCAGTGGCACCGCAGGATCGAGCGTGCCCGTTATGAGGCCGATTTGGCAGAACGCCGCTATCAGGAGGCCGATCCCAGCAACCGTCTCGTTGCCGGCACACTCGAAAAACGCTGGAACGATGCTATGCAGCGGACCGTCGAGCTGGAGGCAGAGTTCGCCAACTTTCAGCGTCAACAAATGCGCGTCCTCACGCCGGAACAGAAGCAACAGATTTTACAGCTCGGAAAAGACTTTCCTCGACTCTGGAAGGCTCCGACCACTTCAAGCTGCGACCGCAAACGCATGCTGCGTTTGTTGATCCGTGACATAACCGTTGTCAACGATCCAGACTCGAAACTATTGCACTTGCAAGTTCGCTGGCAAGGCGGTGCAACTGATACAATCGAAGTTCACCGCCGACCAAAACGCGCCGACGCAATACGCTATTCCGATATGTTTGTTGCCAAGATCCATGCCATGGCCGAAAAATATGATGATCAAGAGATCGCCGATCAGCTCAACGCCCAAGCGCTGACAAGTTCAACTGGCAAGCCTTTCGCGCTCAGCATGGTACGCTGGATCCGGTTCAAGCATCGGATCCCCGGCCCGTCACTTTCCCCTGGCACGCTTACAGCCAACCAGATCTGTAAAAGATATGGGGTCAGCCGATGGGTCGTCTATTACTGGATCGAACATGGCATCGTCTCTGCAGCACAACGTAGGCCAAATAGGCCTTACGGCATCACAATCGATGATTCTGCTGACCTACGGCTGCGAGAGTGGGTGGCAAAGTCCGGACATCTACGTCCATCATCCCCAACCCAAACTGTTTGAGGTGCATTATGCGTGGACGGTCGGAATCGAGATTGGCCTCTTTTTCCCATCCTCCTTCGGAATATAGATTCGGCGCAACGGTAGCGCTCGATAGGTCTTGCTCTTCAGCCGCTCGTGGAGCTCTTGAACTTTCTGCTTTGCCTGCTCCTCGTAGTCCCGGTACGTGACGTGGTCCACGCCAGCGCTGGCGTCCTTTCGCAGACTCAAGAATGCCTCGTACAACGCTTCCGGTGTGAGAAGGTGAGCGATTGAGCAGAATTTGCGTTCTGGATCTTCCTTTGCCAGTTCAGCTATTCGACGAAGATTCATTGGACATACTTTCTCGAGTTCTGTGCCTCGTGTATGTGGCACCGCATCGATACGTCAGCCTGTTCACCCCTTCCCTCCAGTGGGTCCCGTGGCCGCTCCTGACGGAAGCCCTGCGGTTCCCCACCTTCGTCGGTACTATGGGTTCGTACGACTGCTGCCGACCCTTCCCTGCCACCTCCGGTCTCCCTTGGCGGCAGGTACTCCACGTCGAGGGTCTGTTCGCTTCCCGTGGGACACCCTCATTTCCCTCGGGACCTGGTTCACTTTGGGTAGGGCTGAGCCGCACCCTGCTCGTGAGAGATCGGCAGCTCTCCTGGGTTCACGGGAAGTCCTTTTGAAAGCATGCCCCGGGCTAGGGACTCCGGCGACCCCGGGCAACCTCGCATTATCGGTTGTCCGGATGCTGCCTTCCGATAGGCTAACGGCGTCGGCGTCGCGATGACAAACGATTTCGGAGCTGAATCCTCACGGCCTGCTTCCTCGCTGTGTACGCTTCCAGCCCGTCGGTCGCCCGACGAGAGGCAACACTCGCTACCGGCCCGCCCGCTACGGCTTTGACCGGGCCGGACTTGCACCGGCGGGACTTCTTTGAGAGGTTTCACTGTCACATGTCAGATTCTCCTCTCCCGCGCTTTTCCCAGCGCGCTAGCTAGGCCAAGTCTAGGCCGCCACATGCGACTGGGCCAAGAAGCATTCCAAGCCCGAGGAGCGCTTTGCGTCGGCGTTCGCCCCCCGGTTCGCTCACCGCAGGCGAAACTAAGGTCGATCGCCTGCACCACACGCCTGCCGGATTTACCACTCCGGATCCATTGCTCGCTCGTCCGCGCGGGCAGGCTTCGTTATCCGGTTCTTGTCCGTTACGCTGCGGTTTTCCTCCATGCTTCTTTCAGAGCGCGCCTTACGGCGACGCCGTTGCGTTTCACCAATTGTTCGCAATCGAAGCGTGGGCCAGAGGACTACACTTCGGTGACTTCGAGGCGATCGCCGGCCTGCAAGAAATCCAGCCGGGCGATGATGGCCAGAGCGGAGTCCCGGGCATCCTCTTCGGTTCTAGCGACCTCGGTATCGGTGAGAACATCGGCCCGGTAGAATGCGACGCGAAGGCCGAGTTGAGTGCGGGTGCGGGCGACCATCAGAATCCCCCTCGGTGCTTGCGGCGGTGGAGTCGACCCTCGATGGCTTGGCGAGCGACCTCGCACGCCGCTTGCCCTGCGTGGCGATCACAAGCTTCCCGGAGTCGTACCCAGCGATGCAGTCGGCGATCACGAGCGCCGCCGCCTCGATAAACAACGCCTTGGCGGTGAGGCGCATCATCATCCCTCCGCAGAGCCTGATGCATTTGAAGCTCGCGGCCGCTGGCTTGTTCGTAAAGCCGCAGACGCAGTCTGACGAGCGCGATCCGGCGATCATGTCCACCCGGCCTGCGGTCCGTCCGTTGCTGGGGTTGAGGTCCTCGGGAAAGAGACAGTGGACGAGATTGCGAATCTCATCGGCCGTCAAGGTTATAACCGCGTGATGCGCTATGGACTCGATAGCCGTGACATCAGCTGATACCTCACGTTGCGGGTTAACTGCCGGACAGGAGCTGACATCTCTTGCTGAAGTCAATAGACGTTATACAGAAAAAGAGGAGGCGAGGTCGGCCGGCAACTGGGGGGACCCGCTCATTGCGCTGCGAATGCTACCCGAAGAAAGGCAGGCCGTAGAGGCCTGGGCGGCCAATCAATCAGACAAGCTCTCGTCGAAGGCGATTCGCGAATTGATCCAGCTCGGCTTGGCCGTCGGCGCCAAGCGCTCCCGCAAGCCGAAAGCGGATTAATGCCGAGAAGGTCCATTACACCCCTTCGTGGGCACCGGTCGCGGCGCTCGGTGCCGTGAACGCGATGCTCTGCAAGCGAAGCGGCCTTCTCGCGCCCGCCGTAGCAGCGCACATGGGCTATAACGCCATCATCCGTCGCGCTCGTCCTGTCGGCGAACGGTGCCTTCTGACGAATACGCGCCAGCGACCACTTTCACGCACATCGGCTGCCTGGAAATGAAAGAGCAACGGCCATGTCCAAGGCGTTCAATGTCTGGACAGCGATTGTCGGGCGTCGTTGCGCTCGATGCCGCCATTGGCAAGAAAGATGCGTCCGGAATGGATTTGTCAGATCGAAGCCGGGAGAGCAAGTCGGTTGAGTGGTTCCGATAACGCGACTTCTTGGAACCAAAATCATTGTTCGGCGCTTGCTCGCTTCAGTCGAACAAATTCAGTCTATCCGGCCACGATCGGGCGACAGTTGCCCGGACAGCACCTCATCAACTCTCACAAGTGGTTTTGCAG
>JASHRR010000824.1 GCA_030037185.1 Xanthobacteraceae bacterium
CAGCCTTCTAGCAAATAGGCACCGCGCAGCGCGAACAAAGCCGTTCAACGAACGAATGGACTCAGCTGCGCCCGGAGCCCAATTCAACATGAAGGGACAAACCATGCTTAACTCAAAAATCACAAGGCGGGCGATAGCCGCGATGGTGGTTACGGCCGCGGCCGCGATCGGGTTTCTCGGCACCTCCGCTAAGTCCGCCGAGGCATTCCCAGCACCAAGACTTGATGCGCTGGAGTTCAATTCGAAAATGGACGCGGTGCACGCCGCCGCGACTGAAGGCCAGTCCAAGGCTAGCTTGATATTTGTGGCCGATGGATGCGGTGGTGACCGGTATCGCGGACCCAATGGAGCCTGCCATCGGCTTGGAACGGGTCCTTTCCCCGGGGGATATAGTGGCCCTTATGGGCACAGTTTCGCGGTGAACCATGGATGCGGTGCCGGGCGCTACCGAGGCCCCTACGGATCGTGCCACAAATTCGGCACCGGACCTTATCCGGGCGGCTATTCCGGTACTTACTATCGCTGAGCTGCAACCCCGGCACAGAACTTTCGCCCGGCACGCACAAAAATGCCGGGCGATTTAACGCGGCGCGTTCGCAGGCTCCGCCAGTTGTACCGGCCGCGGCTCCGACAACCAGTCACCTCGTCGACGGCGAAAACGCCGCCGTCTGCTCATACTACGCCTGGCGCTACTACAACGGGGCCTGCTTGTACGACGCTCGGGGCCCCGTCCACCAAACACGCAAGGTGCGTTTCGTACTTATCGATCGGAGACCGCCTCGTGCGTGGGGCGCCGACGGATGCTGCTTTGGCAGAGGTTCTTGAACCCAATCTCGGAGAAGTCGTCATGCCGCGTTCAGTCAAGAAGATCGCCCTGCACCGGACCGCTTTATTAGCCGCAATCGCGAGCGCGACGTTGGGAAAGCTCGCGACAGCCGAACCGCTGGCATTTGTCGAACCGACGCACCGATCCGCGTCAATCTTCGACAGAGTGCGCGAGGAGCAGATTACTCCGCCGATTACCTCGCAAGAGGAGACGCCTGCACACCTGCGCCGCCAGACCGTGGATTTCATCACCGCCGAATTACCAGGAACGGTCATCGTCGATACACCCAGGACCTTCCTCTACTATGTACTCGGCGGCGGCAAGGCGATCCGGTACGGCATCGGGGTCGGCCGCGAGGGCTTCACCTGGTCTGGCGTCGAGACGGTCGCACGGAAAGCCGAATGGCCTGACTGGATCCCGCCTGCGGAAATGCTGGCTCGCCAGCCTTACCTACCGCGCTTCATGGCGGGAGGGCCGGGCAATCCCCTTGGCGCGCGCGCCATCTATCTCGGTGGCACGATCTATCGCATTCACGGCACCAACCAAGCCTCGACAATTGGTGGCCGTGTTTCGAGTGGGTGCATCCGTATGCTGAACAACGACGTAACTGACCTCTATGGCCGGGTCGAGGTCGGCACGAAGGTGGTCGTGTTGCCCGCCGAGATGCATCGTAATCCAAAACAGATGGCGGTCGCTCGCCGCGAATCGCCCGCGTCGCATATCGCTGCATTGACCGGCCGGGGACGCACGCCATGAACTCCTCATTCTTCACCTGCGACCGTGCCACTCACCTCAAGATCGTGGGGACCGCACTCGCCGCCGGCATCGTGGTGATCGCCGTAGCATTCCACGCCCGCACCGCCGCCGATCCCGGAGGCTTCACCGCCGACGCTAAGACGAGCGGGATGGTGGTCAAAGCAGGAAAGCCGGCGATCTACTCGACCCTCAGCAACTCGACCGTTCGCTGAACGCATCCAGCGTTACGGCCGCCACCGTCAGCCAATCTGAATTCGCCGTAATCAAGAACGAGGAGGGTATTGTGTTCAAACTTGTCGGTTTAATCGCAGTCTTCATGCTGGTCGCCGCCGACGTATCGCTAGGCCCCGAAGCAATGCCAGCAGTATGGCTTGCAGCACCAAATGCCGCGCTGAAAGGCGATCGCCTTGACATCGGGCGGCGCGGTGCCTGCGCTTGGCCCCATGACGATGGAGCTTGTGCGCACGATGGTGCACGCCCCGACAGCGGTGTGCGCAAGGTGCACGTCATCCCAGCTGATCCGTTCGCCCCGCCCGATCAACGGCTCGCTCCTGACCTGCAGCCGCTCCAGTCGCCACAGGATCGCGGCCGCTGCGCCAGCCTGCCGCCATCGTGCTGGCCTTCGCGCGGATCCGTGCGCGCTATGACATGAAGGTGCGCAACTGCCGCTCCGAGCGGATCGTAAAGAAGACCTGCAGCAGGAGTGCAAGCAGCCGCATCGTCGGCAGAGGCTTCCTTTGCTCCACGACTCAAAAAGCTCGGCCCTGGTGGCGGCAGGAACGGGCCATTCTGGTAGCGCAGGAGGATTGTGTCGTCCCGGCGACCGTATTGGTTCTTTAGAAACCGGAGTTCACGTAGGTCGGGGTCCGGCTGCTCACCTTTTTCAGGTTTGATGAAATTCAAGTGCACGTGCGCGCTCTGAAGGCGTTGTGCTATTGCGTGCTTCCCGACAGTCCGGTACCGTCCTTAATGCCTGTAAGGCTGGGATGGCTTGCGTGCGACTGAGCCGTTGGCTGCGATTGGCGACGGGCCGGGCAGCGTGGAAGATACAACACCTGCGACTGTGCAAAACGTTCGCCTTGGTCGGCGCGGGTGCGTTGTTTGCCGGAGTGGTGCGCTCGCCGGTCACTGGCATCATGGCCGCGCAGGGGATGGCCCACGCCGTGTGGTTCTCCTCTACGGGCTCGCCGGCAACGACGACGGGCAGGATCGGATCATCGCGATGGCGGAGTGCGGTGACATGATAGATTGGCCGCTGCCTACCCTTGCTCGCCCGGAGATATCCGGCATATTCGCCTATCGGTCCTTCCGTGGCTGTCTCATCGAGGGCAACGTGCCCCTCGATCAGGATCTCTGCGCTGGCTGGAGCC
>JASHRR010000825.1 GCA_030037185.1 Xanthobacteraceae bacterium
ATGAGCCGAATGTCCGCGCTGGTGCCGATGGTGGCGCCGATGGCCTGCGTGGGCGGCATGTCGGCGATTGCATGCCATTGCGTGTTGGCGGCGACCATGACGTAGGACGTGCGGTAGTAGGGCCGGGTCACGGCGAGCCACTGCGGATAGGCATCCGGAATGAGCTTGAAACCGAGATAGATGTCGCAGGTCTCGAGAAAGGCGCGGTAGAGATTGACAAGGTCCTCGCCGACCGAATTCTGACCGAGTTCGTGCGGCTCTGCGTCGAGCAGGAGGGCCGCCGCAATCGCCTGCCCGATCTTGCGGGCGATCGGTAGGTCCGGATCACGAATGTCGAGACAATAATGCAGCGTTGAGCCGGCCTGACGCCGGCCGTATTTCCACTCGTCGGGAACATAGGGTGTGTCCTGCGCCGAAGCGGGGCCGAGGGACACCCATAAAACCACCGCGGCAATGATGAACGCGTTCATACCGAGCAGTCGAAGGGTGGGCAGAGCCCGCCGATCCAGCCTTCGGCCGCTCCGACAGGCTGCGGGTGCCGTTGGGTATGGCGCGCAAAAGCGCGCCTCCCGGCGGCCTCTACGCGTGGGACGGTTTGCCCGCCCGACACGTGATTGCGTCGCTGATGCAGCGGTGACCTGCCCGCCTTTCGCGGGGCACGATACCGCAACTTGATCTCCAGCTCTGGTCGTGTTGCTCACGGCCAGAATCAATTGGGCAGCGCGAAGACCCATAGTACCGAGCCGCCATCGGGGTTCTGGATCTCCGGGGTGAGCGTCGCCAGCGCCTTGGACAGACTCGACCCGCTGCCAACTGCCACGGCAACGTATTGCTTGCCGTTGACGCTGTAGGTAATCGGGAAAGAGTTGATGACATTGTTGAGGCGCATCTGCCATTTCACTTCGCCGGTAGTGTCGTCGAATGCCCGGAAGTAGCGATCCCAGGCGCCGTTGAAGACCAGCCCGCCGCCGGTCGGCAGCACGGCCGAGGTTTCCGGCGCGCGGAGCCGGTATGACCACACCTGCGATCGATCCTCGAGCTTGACCGCATCGACCCGTCCGATCTTGCCGTCGCTGTTGGGCACCGGCACGCGCGCAAAGATGGCGCGTCCGCCCCCGGTGTAGGCCTGGCCAGGATCGAGCGGCGTGGGGGTGGTGTTCGAGCAGTACTCGTTGAGCGGCATGTACAGGATGCCCGTCTTCGGGCTGTAAGCCGTTGCTGGCCAGCCCCGGCCGCCCGGATCGGACGGGCAGTTGACGGTGGTTCGGCCGATATGCGGGATGGCCGCGGCATTGATGGTCTTCTCGCCGGTCTTGGGGTCGATCGCCGCCACCACGTTCTGCGGCACCGTTTCCTTATGCCACAACCATTGGCCGTTGGTGCGATCGAGCGCCTCGACGATGCCGAGCTTCCCGGTGGTCACGACCGCCTTGCGGGTCTCCCCGTTGACCGGGAGATCGATCAGTTGGCGTTCATAGACGTAGTCGAGATCCCAAGTGTCATCTTCGAGATGCTGGTGGTACCACTCAAGCTTGCCGGTATCCGGATTGATAGCCAGTGTGGTGTCGGAATACATCGCATTGGTCTTCAGGCCCGGCTTTCTGGGCAGCGTGCCCCGCATTTCGGCAATCCACGGATAAGGCTGGCCAGTGCCGTAGAATACGAGGTTCTGCTCGGGATCGTAGGCACCCGTGATCCACGCCGAGGCGCCGAACCGGCTTTCCAGCGGCAGGCCGTTCCAGGTGTCGTAGTTCGGGTCGCCCGGGTGGGCGATGGTGTAGACGCGCCACAGTTCGGCGCCGGTCTTGGCGTCATGTCCGGTGATGAAGCAACCGCCCGGCTCCGCATTGCCGCACCCGGTCATGCCCTGGATGACCTTGCCGTTGACCACGAAGGGCCCGCCCGTGTAGCGCCAGCCCTTGGTCCAGTCAGCGGTGGTGTGGTCCCACACCAGCTTACCGGTTTTGACATCGAGGGCGATGATGTGGGCGTCCGAGGTCGCGGCGATCAGCTTGTCCTCGTAGATCGCCATGTTTCGCTTGGCCATGACATTGGGGATGTCGGTGAACAGATTCTCGGGCAGTTCGCGCTTATACTCCCAGATCAGATCGCCCGTCGCCGCATTGAGCGCCTGGATCTTGTCGGCCCAGTTGAAGACGAAAAGCACCCCGTCGTGAACGATCGGCGTTGTCTCGGTAGGACCTGGAGTGAGTGACCACGTCCAGACCGGCCGCAGGTCCTTGACGTTATCTTTGTTGATCTGGTCGAGCGGGCTGTAACCCCAGCCGTCGTAGGTCCGGCGCCACATGAGCCAATCCGCCGCCGGCGGATCGCGCAGCACCGCGTCGGTGACCGCCGTCATGGCGGCGGCGGGGTTTGCGGCCTGTGGCGCCTGCGCCATAGCGGGCGCTCCGGCGAGCAACAGGGCCGGCAGGACCAGGGCCGTCGTTTTCCAGTCTCGGCGCATCACCATTTGTCCCTCTCCCGTTTACTTCGTGACATTGGAAGTTTACTGGAAAATCTACTGTCACCGAAACACGCGGCGACGCATTCTTGCGAATTCTCGTGGCGATTCCGGTCGAGCTATAGCGGATCGCGGACGGCCATTCCATGGCCCGCCGGCATTGAGTCGATTGCATGCAAGCATGAGTGGATCTCTTCAGCCGATCTGAAGGGATCGGGGCGCCGGCCAAACGGCCTGCGCACCGCTTCCGCCCGCAACCGGGCGACCACAACGTCGCCTACCTTTTCCGCAAGGTGCCGTTTCGCGGCGGTGGTCTGATCCCCGCAGAACCGCCCGAGGTGAGCGGCCGCGGCAGCCGCGGCCATGTCGAAAGTCCACCCACCTCGTTCGGTTGCCGTCTCGCAGGCGCGACAGATCAGGCGGTCAATCCAGCGGCTCCACTTTGACGATGGCGCCGCCGTGATTGTTGCCGACCCACAGCACTGGGCACGGGCCGGTCTCCTGGACGAACACCCGCCTGATATTGGTGCTGTGCGGCAACAGATACTCGACGATCTCGTCGGTCTTGGAGTCGAGCCGCGCCACATGGTCGTTGAGCATCGAGCCGGTCCAGGCTTGCGCGCCGTCCTTGGTCGGCATCACGTCGTAGGGTGCGCCCCAGTCGATCGGCAGCTTCCATTCCCTGATCTTCTCCGTCACCGGATCGAACATGGCGATGCGGTTGGCGCCATATTCGGCAAACCACAGGTGGTTCTGGTCGTCGAAGCGGCCTCGGCGTGGCCGCGAGCGGACCATCGGCGTCGACCAGATCTGGGCGACGTTGGTTTTTGCATCGAGCTTGCCGATCTTGGTCGAGCCGAACTCCATCAGGTAGAGGTTGTTATCTTTGTCGACCGGGAGGCCGTAGCCACGCACAGTCTCGCCGTTGGCGGTGGTGGCGACGCCGCGGTCTTCCCACTGGCCGCTCTTGAGGTCGAGCCGGAACACGCGGCCGTTCTCGGTATCTTCCATCCACACCTTGCCGTCGACATACATGCGGGTTGGCGTCACCATATTGGTCTGGCTGGTGATGCCCTGCCATTCCCTCGGCAGCGGATAGGTGGTGACCTCCTTGGTCTTGCGATCGATCTTCGAGGCACCTGCCTGGTACGACATGCCGACCCAGATATTGCCGTCGGGGTCGAACTCGACGTTGAGCGGCCCCTTCGGCTGATCCGGTCGCAGCGTCTGCAGCGGATAATCCGTCACACGGCCGGTCTTCGGATCGAGCTCGCCAACGAACTGGTTGCCGAAATCCGAATACCAGGCATGTCCGTCAGCATCGATGATCACATCATGAGGCAGCGCTTCTTTGCGCGGCAGATCATATTCCGTGATGATGACGTTGGTGGCGCGACCCTTCGGGCGCGCAATCCTTTTGAAAACCTGGCCCTCGTTGTCGGGATTGTTCATGCTGGCGCTGACGAGAAACTCGGCCGCCGCATCCATCAGGTTGGCGGGAACGCGCGGGCGCTCGCTGCGCGGGCCGCCCTGCAGGAGAAGCTGCGGGCGGGTCGGCACACTCTCGGGAGCGTAGCGGCCCATACGTACGAACACGCTCTTCCACTCTTGCGGCGTATGCATGGCCGAGAAGACGCGTTGGAGGGTGTGGCAGCCCACGCAATTGGTGAGGAACGACTTCGTCCGCTCGTCGCCCGGCGCGCTCATGAGCCATTCGGCATTCGACAGCTGAGCCTGGATATTCTTCGTCTTGGCAAGCTTGATTTCGGCCGCGGCGGGCGTATCGGCTGCGACGTCGATCTGCTTCGGACCCGCCAAACTGTACCCGGCCGCCCGGATCGTGATGTTATAGCGGCCGGGTTCGATGCGATCGGCCGGGAAACTGAATTCGCCTCTGGCGTTGCTCACCACCGTCGTGGTGATGGTCGCGCCTTCCTTCTTGGCGCTGATGAGAACGCCTTCCATCAGTCCCTCTTCGGCGGAGGAGACCTTGCCGCTCAAGGAAGCCGTTTGCGCGTTCGCGCCGATTGCCGTTAAACCGGCGAGCAACCCAACAAAGCTCACGGTCGTCAAAAATCTTCTGGATGTCATTTTTTTCGCTCCCTGCGCGCGGATCTTTTGCCCTGGAGACCCGCCAACATGAATTCGCCAGCTCGATTCGCAGTGCGCTTGGTGCATCCGTTGCTGAGCCTTTGCGCTTTCGCACCGGACGGCGCCGACCGCGGCGGGAGCGGACCGGTGACGACGAGGCATTCGCAGATGCCGGCGACGCAAACCCGCAGGGCAGATGATAAATCGTTATTCAGGTCCGGTCGATCGGGAAAAGGGCTGGAGAGGTCAAATCACCGCCGTCCCGGCAGCGCCATCAAAGATCGCGAAAACGCGATTTTTTGCACAACCGGGCGTTCGATTCCTCGTGCATTTGCATCAGAACATCAGCGCGTCAAGGAGGCGCCATAATAGATATGCACAAGCACCCGTGCGCTACTGGCGTAACGAAACGCCAGAAGCGCCAAGTGCTCCGTCCCTATGCAAATGCCGCTCTCCACAAACGGCCAAACTCAAAAAGTCCAGCGCATGCCCCGAACGGAAAGCGAACGTGTCATGCGCTGGCGAGGGAGCCCTTAGTGGGACGCCGTTCGACTGCAACGAGTGGACTGACGAGGTGTCGCGCCATCATAAATTGGCGCATTGCTTTCTTCCTCTCAGTTTTTTTAGTTTAGAACTATCGACGGTTGCATTAATTTTTCATAAATATAATATCCCAGCAAGATGTCCAAATCAACAACAAAATAATCAGATTTCCATTTTAATAATAGTGGGGCTATTGATCTGCGGTAACCTGCTGTCTTTTCTGGAGTTTCAGCGGATACGACCGGCCCGGCAACGAGCGCCATTGGAAGCGATCAAGAACCCCGTACCTGCATGACTGACGGTCTGAGCCGCCCCGCCGCGGTGGGCGGCTCAAGCGTCGGGAGTGATTCTCACAGCCACAGCGAAATCGGAGCAATCGTCAGCAAAGCCCTGCATCCGACCTTGCCCCGATTGCCGAATTCGTTGTACGCCGACCAACAGTCCGAAGCACCCGCCTGCAAATCGAGCTCAGCCGTTCGCGATGAAATCACCAAGCCGATCGCAGTTTCCGGCGGGGCGACGTATGCGCCTTGCCGCCGACATCGGCGGTACTTTCACGGACGTGGCGGCTTTCGACGCCGCGACGGGCAAGCTCAAGCTTGGCAAGGCGTTGTCGACACCGCATCACCTTGTCGAGGGCATCACGGCCGGCGTCGAGAAGGCCGGCACCACCTATGCGGACGCCGGGCTGTTTCTCCACGGTTCGACCGTGGCGATAAACACGATTTTGGAGCGCACCGGCGCCAAAACCGCGCTCATCATCACGCAAGGCTTCCGCGATATTTACGAGATCGGCCGCATCAACCGACCGGACGCCTACAACCTTTTTTTTAAGAAGCATGTGCCTCTGGTCGAGCGGGCGCTGCGTTTTGAGGTGCGCGAGCGAATGCTGGCCGACGGGGCCATCGATATTCCGCTCGACGAAAGCGAGATCGTCGCGCTCGGCGAACGGCTCGACACGCTCGGCATTGAGGCGACAGCCATTCTGTTCCTCAACTGTTACCGCAATGCTGATCACGAGGCGCGCGCCAAGGCGCTGATCGAGGCGAACCATCCGGCGATGTTCGTTTCGGCCTCTCACGAATTATCCCAGGAATACCGGGAATTCGAGCGCTGCTCGACGGTGGTCGCAAACGCCTATATCGGCCCCAAGGTGCGCGGCTATCTGAGCGAAATCAACAAACACCTCAAAGCGGCCGGGTTTGGCGGCTCGTTTCTCGTGGTGCAGTCGACAGGCGGTCTTTACGAGGCCGAACAGGCGAAGTCCCACTGCGTCCGCATGCTTGAATCCGGGCCCGCTGCGGGCGTGATCGGCGCCAAGGCGCTGTGCCGCGCGCTGGCTCTTGACAACGCCATCGCGTTCGACATGGGCGGCACCACCGCCAAGGCGGGCGTCATCTACAAGGGAGAGCCATTGACGACCGGCACGGCGCTGATCGGCGGCTACGAGCGGGCATTGCCGATCCAGATCGCGATGATGGACATCTTCGAAGTCGGCACCGGCGGAGGCTCGATCGCCTGGGTGGAGGACGGCGCACTGCGGGTGGGTCCGCAAAGCGCCGGCGCGCAGCCGGGGCCGGCCTGCTACGGTCTCGGCGGTACGGAGCCGACCGTCACCGATGCCAATCTGGTGCTGGGGCGAATCGGCGCCGACCGTTTTCTCGGCGGTGAAATGCGACTCGATATTGCGGCAGCCCAGACGGCCCTTAACACCCATGTCGCCGAACCGCTCGGTATGAGCCTGACAGCTGCCGCCGACGGCATCCTTCGCATTGCGGCAACAACCATGTCCTACGCCGTCAAGAGAGTGACAATCGAGCGCGGCCTTGATGCCGGCGAGTTCGTGCTGATGGCCTATGGGGGCGCTGGACCGCTCCACGCCGTCGAGGTGGCGTGCGAGATTGGCATCCGCCGTGTCATCATCCCGAAGGCCCCCGGGGTGTTCTCGGCCTTTGGAATGCTGTACTCGGACCTGCGTTATGACTACGTACGGACGTGGCCGGCGCGGCTTGACGATGCATCGTTTGACGATTTCGCCCGCATCTACCACGAACTCGAAGGCGAAGGCAGGCGCGCCATCGCCGCCACATCGGTGACGCCCGAAAAGGTGACGGTCAACCGCGCCGCCGATATGCGCTATGTCGGCCAGGAGCACGCGGTCACTGTCGACCTGCCGCTGCGCCTGTTCGAAAAACAGGATCGTGCCGCCATCAAGCGCCAGTTCGACGACATGCATCTGTTGCGCTACGGCACCAGCGCACCTGCCGAGCGCGCCGAAATCGTCAGCCTGCGCGCCACAGTAACGGGCATCATGCGCAAGCCCGTCCTGGAGGAGATCGCCAGCGGTCCGGCGGCTCCGTCCAAGGCCGCACGTAGCGGCAAGCGACCGGTCTACTTCGGCGGCCACGGCTTCATCGATGCGCGCACCTTCGCGCGCGATTTACTCACTGCAGGCAATCGTATCAGCGGCCCGGCACTGATCGAGGAGCACGCGTCGACGACCGTGCTGATGCCAGGCGATGCCTTGGAGGTCGACCGTTTCGGCAATCTCCATATTGCGGTAGGAAAGGGTCGATCACGAGTCTCAGACAGGTAGCCCGGATCGAGCCCCGCCTAGATCCGGGGTCAGGCACCCTAGCCGGCAGTGGCCGGACCTTGCGATCGGGCCGACCACAGACGGACCCGGCGGGCACGGCCCCGAGGCTCATGCGACATGCGGTCCATCCGGGCTAGCGACCCAGCACAGACGAGGGAAAGAAGCGCGATGGCGCGAAAGACCACGAAGCAGAGCGCAAGCGCGCGCACGAAGCGTAATCCTCTCGATCCGGTGATTACCGAGATCGTGCGCAACGGCGTCATGGCGGTGACCGAGGAAATGAAGACCAACCTCATGCGCACCGCGTACAACATGATCATCTACGAGGCGCTGGACTTCACCGTCGGGCTGTTCACGCCGGACGGCCAGACGGTGTCGATCGGCATCGGCCTGCCGATGTTCATCCGCGGCATGGCGGAGACCGTGAAGGCGAAGATCCGGCATTTCGG
>JASHRR010000008.1 GCA_030037185.1 Xanthobacteraceae bacterium
ATCCCCGGCGACGAGACCATGGGTCGCAAAGTAGACCGGTAGTTAGCTAGCGCCGCCCGCTTCACCACGATTTCGCTGGCGTCGCTGCGCCGCCGCGGCGCCGAGCTTCCCGGCGATCGCCTTGAGTTCATCGGCCGTGTCAAGCAGCGAGGGCAGAGAGCGGGCGAGCTTCGCTCGGTCGATGCTGGCTCCCTGCCAGAAGTCGCCGTAGCCCCGGGTCACGCCGACGCGGGTCCGTACCGCGCGGCGTTCCGCCAGCGCCTTCGGCCGCTCCGCCGGATCGAACACCGGATCGCCAAATCCCACCAGGGGCCTGGCACCGGGGTCCCGGCGGGCCACCTGGCGCAGGGCCTTGAGGCTCGCAAGCGCCGGAAGAACGCTCACGGCTTGCCGCTTGATGAGCCAGGCGGCGTCCGGGTAGGACCCGATATCCTTGAGTTGCGGCATTGCGTTTGCTGGCTTCTCGGTCACCAGCAGGTGAAACGACAGCGAGGTCAGCGGGCCGGACGGCACGACCAGCAAATGATGCGCCTGCTTGGTGACCTCCTCAACAGGTCCGATCAGGGCCGCATAGAGTTCATTGGCAAGTCCCAGGTCAAACAGCACCAGCTTGCCGCCCTCCGCCGACTGCCGCAGCGCGTCGACGTCGAGGCGGCGGAAGGCGGCAACCTTTTCCGACAGCGCCTGGGCCCCGAGGGGAATGACCTTCGCGGCGACGGTCGTGCGCGTCACCGCAAAGACGTAGGCCTCCTCGTCGCTGGTCGCAAACAGCACCAGCGCTTCGTCGCCGGACAACAGGCGCTGGATGTCCGTGGCGGTCAACGGCTGGGGGTGCGAGAGCGCGGCGTAGTCGGGGAACTCGGCGGCGAAGACCTTTTCGAGGGCCTGGCGCTCCGTGGCGATCGCCGCGAGGCGATCTCGCAGCCGCTGCTCGTTGGTGGCGTTGCGCTGACCGGGTTCCTTGGAGACCGCGGTGACGATGGCCTTGTCGAGGGTCTCGTTGCCAGACGCAAGGCACGCCCCGAGCTCGTTGAGGGCGGCGGCCGCGGCCGTCTGCGGCGCGCTGCACGACATTGAGGGCATCGTCGCGGGCTTGGGCGGCGGAAGTCAGCTCCTTCTCCTGGGCGCCGAACAGCACCGGAACAGCCGTGGCTGAATTGGCGTGCGCCGACGCGATCGTCTTCTGCACCAGCGGCAACGCATCGGTATAGCGGTCCTGCTCTCTGTAGAGCCTGGCCAGGTTATTGAGTGACACGGCAACGCCCGGATTGCTCGGACCGAGCCCTTTTTCCTTGATCGTCAGCGACTGCTTGAAGAGCGGCTCGGCGTCGGCGTAGCGACCCAGCTTGCGATAGAGCTCAGCAAGGTTGTTGAGCGACAGCGCAACGGACGGATGGTCCGGACCAAGCACCTTCTCATAGATCGCCAACGACCGCTTAAACAGCGGCTCGGCGTCGGCGTGCCGACCTTGGCGGTCGTAGAGCCCGGCAAGATTGTTGAGCGATGTCGCGCCGGACGGATGGTCGGCACCGAGCGCTTTTTCATGGATCGCCGGCGACCGCTTGTAGAGCGGCTCGACGTCGGCATAGCGACCTTGCGCTTCGTAAAGATTAGCCAGGTTGTTGAGCGTCTGCGCAACAGACGGATGGTCGGGGCCGAGCCCTTTCTCCTTGATCGCCAGCGACCGATTGTAGAGAGGCTCAGCGTCGGCGTAGCGACCTTGGTGTTGGTAGAGGTTCGCCAGGTTGCCGAGCGACACCGCAACATCCGGATGGTCGGCACCGAGCACCTTCTCGCGGATCGCCAGCGACCGATTGTAGAGCGGCTCAGCGTCCGCGTAGCGGCCCTGGACGTCATAGAGCTCAGCAAGGTTGTTGAGCGACAGCGCAACCTCCGGATGGACCGGGCCGAGCCCTTTCTCCTAACCGCTTGAAAGCGGCTCGACGTCGGCGTACCGACCTTGGCTTTGGTAGAGCGAAGCCAGGTTGTTGAGCGACACCGCAACGCTCGGATCGCTGGGACCGAGCCCTTTCTCCCTGATCGCCAGCGACCGCTTGTAGAGCGGCTCGGCCTCAGTATAGCGACCTTGGTTGGCGTAGAGCAGAGCCAGGTTGTTGAGCGATACTGCAACGTCCGGATGGCCGGGGCCGAGTACCTTCTCACGGATCGCCAGGATGCGTTGCGCCAGCGGCACAGCCTCAGCGAATTTCCCGGCTCGATACAGGGCATCTACCCTTGCGTTCGGTGCGGGCACTTCGCCCTGTTGCGGAAACGCAGGCGCAATGATGAAAGCATCCATGGTCAGCGCCATCGTTATGATCAGGCAGAGTCGTTTGATAATTTTCATGAATAGCCTCGACACAGGGAACTGCCACTATAGAGTGGTCCGACCAGACCCAAAACTGCTGGTGCCGAACACCGCGCCAGTGGTCCGGTCGGCGCGCGCTCCATGGCTCAGCCCCCCGCTCCTGTGCCCGCGCAACAATCCGCGATGCCTCATGGGGCTTGAGTCCCATTGGATAGGCCCGTAACGCCTGGTCGGTCGCGACATCCTGACGGCCCAGCCGATACTGCGGGCATGACAAATCAATCTTCAAACCGCGAGCTGGCGCCGCCGCTAACTATTGTGCCCCGACCGAGCGGACCATCCGCGAAGTCATGAGGATTAAGCGCCTTCCGCCCGGCTTTGTAATTCCGGCCCAGCCGGTTATGGCTGCAAGACCGCCCTCCGGCGCTGATTGGGTTCACGAGATCAAGCATGACGGTTACCGGATGATCGTCCGTCGTGATGGCCCCTTGGTGCGAATCTATAGCCGCAATGCGTACGACTGGACCGCGCGACTGGCGGCGATCGCTTATGCTGCCGGGCAGATCAAGACCAAGAGCTTCACAATCGACGGCGAGGCGGTTGTGCTCGGACCTGACGGCTTGTCACGGTTCGAGGAGTTGAGCCGCCGAAGGGCCGCCGATACCGCGATCCTCTATGCCTTCGACCTGATCGAGCATGACGGCGAGGACATGTGCAATCGGCCATTCTTCGATCGCAAGGCCGCGCTGGCAGGGCTGTTGCGCAATACCGGGACTGGCATCCTGTTCGATGAACACATCGCGGAGGACGGTGCTATCGTCTTCGCGCACGCGTGCCGGCTTGCCGCAGAGGGTATCGTTTCCGAGCGAATCGACAGCACATATCGATCCGGCCCGTGCCGCGTCTGGATCAAGGTCCGCAATCCGGCCAGCATCGCCGTGCAGCGGGAGCGGAGCGAGATGTGGAGCCGACGAGCCCGAGGCGGCTGATGACGACCGCCCAGTCAGCAGGCTGATGGCGTTGAGGCGATGACCCG
Source organism: Xanthobacteraceae bacterium (assembly GCA_030037185.1). The sequence continues at coordinate 3,345 of JASHRR010000008.1, forward strand.
CCGCAAGCGCGAAATCACCCGTGCCGATCTTCAGCGAAACTGGCCTTACCACGTTGTCCTGAGGCCCGAAAAAGTGCGGGGCCTCAAGAACAGTGAGGTGATATTTAGTGCTGCGGCGGCCCCATAGGCGGCGCTGCTTACGTACTTCCCTGCGCCACGATAACAGCGACTTCGTGGTGTTCTGCTTTGCCAAGCCGGAAGATGTGGACGCCTTTGCCGAACGCTTCGGTTGGAAGCGGTTGCCAACGCACTGCCGGCGGTGACCCTGAACACAAGCGGGCGACGCGAAGGCCGCCCCTTCATTGCCGCTGAGTGAACCGAAAATCGTCAGCCGCCAGCGCAGTACGTGCAGCCCCCTTCCTGGGCGCGGTTCACACCCCATGTTCCCGATGGGATGATCGTAATCCCTGGGAGCACGTTGGCTGCCCATTCCTTTGCCGCTTCCTCGGCGCTGACGCCCGCATTGCCGCCGAGCATTGCGCTCTGAACTTGCAGCGCCACATTGCAAGCACCAAAGACGACGCCCCTCGCGAGGAGCCGATCAAGGGCCATATCTTCCACTGGAAGGACCCCGGCCTTGGGGTGCAGGAATGGATTCTTTGTCGCCGGCGCTTTGGTCTCCGGATCGATGATCTTGAACGACTCGCCAATCCTATATTTTTCCCACATGGTATTACTGAGTGCGATCGGGAAGGCTCCATGGCGCAGAATGACCACCGCTGTAGCCGACTCGTTGGGAAGCAGAAACGTATACGCAAATGCCAGAGGAAATCCCGAGTTGACCTCATAGGCGTCCACCACTTGGCGATGGCGACCGGGCAGCGTTCCTGGCCAGTTCGGACCTACGGGACGCACTGCCGGGGTTTGCGCGCGCAGCGACTTTGGCACGAGCCCTGCCAAGCCAAGTACGACCGCTCCTCCAAGATGACCGAAGAAACTCCGGCGCGGCGTTACGTCTTTAGTGGTGTCAGTGGAATTGGTCACGTTCTCCTCCATCATGTGCCGGGAATCGGGTAGTTGCGCGTCGTCACGGGCGTGCATGACAGCTCCCCATGTTGCAGATTTTCTTACGGTCCTGGCGTGATCCACCTCACACTTGGAAGTTATTTCGTTGACTGCACAATCTTTAGCGGTTCTTCTTCCGGGACCGCCAAAGACGGCGGGCATACGGAGCAGTCGTGCGGCCTTTGCCTATGCGCCCTTGCTTCCCGCCCGCCCCGCTATGGCAGCAGCCCGCCGCCGCTCGGCCGCTGGCCTGACGCCGCGCACCGTCTGCCGTGGCCAGCGGGCGGCCTTCGGAGGGCCGCTTCCTGGCGGCGCGGGCGATGTCGATGGCGCTGCCGGCGTCCTATCGGCGGCGCCGCTCACGTACCCCATACGCCGCGATGACAGCGACTTCGTGGTGTTCCGCTTTGCAAAGCCGGAAGACGCAGAGGGGTTTGCCGAGCCCTTCGGCGGGCAGCCAGCAGTGGGGCTGAAAACAAGCGCGCCAACCGAGCGCGTTGTTCAGGCCGAATGCAACGTGCAGAACGCAACGTGCAGAACGTCAGTTCATATCGGAGGACCGGACTAATGGACGGGCAACGATGCAGCTTCCGATTGGTCTGAAAGATGACCTGGAGCCGACCTTGCAGTTTTATTCTCCCTTGATGTTCGCCTCGGAATGATGCGTCCGAAGTCATCATATTGAATGC
>JASHRR010000826.1 GCA_030037185.1 Xanthobacteraceae bacterium
GCTTCCAAAGGGCATTGTTGCATCCGCGCTAAGGCATTGTTAACCACGGATGCGGCGTTATGGCCCGGGCGATCGCCGGCCGATGCTGCGCCAAAGTTTGGACATTTTTTCGCGGGGAATTCGTAAACAGCGATCCCTTAACCGAGCGGCCCCCGTCTCTACCCTGGTGCGGGAAGGATGGAGAAAGGACGGCCTTCAGTCTCGCGCGAAAATCCTTGCCTTAGCGCCCGCCGGGCTCGCTGTGGCTACCGAGCCGAAAGGACGAACCATGATCCCAGCCGATGTGGCGTCGTCGGATCTTTCCATTTTCACCCTGTTCTTGCAGGCCCACTGGATCGTCAAGTCGGTGATGATCGGGCTCATGGCGTGTTCGATCTGGGTATGGGCGATTGCGATCGATAAGCTCATCCTTTACGGGCGTACCAGCAGGGCGATGGACGGATTCGAGCAGACCTTCTGGTCGGGGCAATCGCTCGAAGAGCTCTACCGCATGGTGTCGGCGCGGCCGAACCACTCGATGGCCGCATTGTTCGTTGCCGCCATGCGGGAGTGGAAACGCAGCTTCGAGGGCGCGCCGCGCTCGTTCGCGGGCCTGCAAATGCGCATCGAGAAGGTGATGGACGTCACCATCATGCGGGAAATCGAGCGGCTGGAGCGCAGACTCCTTGTCCTTGCGACGGTCGGATCGGCCGGCCCCTTCATCGGGCTGTTCGGCACCGTGTGGGGCATCATGACGAGCTTTCAGTCGATTGCGGCGTCAAAAAATACCTCGCTCGCGGTCGTTGCGCCCGGTATTGCGGAGGCCCTTTTCGCCACCGCGATCGGGCTCGTCGCGGCCATACCGGCGACCATTTTCTATAACAAATTCAGTTCCGAAGTGAACAAACAGGCGCAGCGCCTGGAGGGTTTTGCAGACGAGTTCGCCGCCATTTTGTCACGGCAGATCGACGAGCGGGCGTGAGCGGGGGGCAAGATGGGAATTGCAGGAACAGACCCCGCCAGTGCGATCGGCCGACGCAGGCGCCGGCGCAGGTCCGTGATGAGCGAGATCAACGTCACCCCGATGGTGGACGTGATGCTGGTTCTGCTCATCATCTTCATGGTGTCGGCGCCGCTATTGACGGTTGGGGTGCCGATCGACCTGCCGCAAACCCGGGCCAAGAGCCTTGACCAGGACCGGGAGCCCTTGACGCTGTCCGTCAACCTGGAAGGCCAGGTATTTCTGCAGAACAGCGAGGTTCCGATTGATGACCTCGTTTCCAAGCTCAAGGCGGTGACCGAGGCGCGCGGCGGCGATGACGAGCGCATTTACGTGCGGGGCGACCGCAAAGTGGACTACGGTACGGTGATGCGGGTGATGGGGCGGCTATCCTCGGCCGGATTCCGGCGGGTTGCCCTGGTCACCGAGGTAGAACAGCAGGGACGATGAGCGCTTAGAACCACCGCTTGCGATGAGAACCGGTTACACCATATCGGCGATTGGCCATGCCCTCGTTCTGGGGTGGGGACTGGTTTCATTCTCCGCCAAGCCCTTCGAGGTGTCGCCCACCGATGCGGTGATGGCCGATGTCATTTCCGACAGCGACTTCAATCAGCTGACCGCCGGGATACACAGCGCCCAGCAAGTCACGGCGCCGGTGGCGGACAAGATCGGCGACGTCAAGGAGCCCCCGAAGGACCCGGTCGACAAGGTCACCAACAAACCGGAGGTGCAGATGACGGCCGCGGAGCCGTCTGCGCCGCAGCCACCTGAATCCAAGCCGCCGGAACCGAAGCCGCCCGAATCCAAGCCGCCGGAGCCGAAGCCGCCCGCCGCCGCCGAGCCGAAGGCCGAACCTGACCCAATTGCCGAAGCCCTCCAGCGCGAGGAGGCAAAAAAGCAGGAAGAAGCGAAGAAACAAGAAGAGGCCAGGAAACGCGACGAGGCCCGCAAGCGCGAGGAAGCGCGCCGGCGCGAGGAGGCCAAAAAACGCGAGCAGGTGAAGTCGGATCTAGATCGCATCCAGACCGCGCTCATTGACAAGCGCGCGCCGCAGCGTCAGGCCGTGACCGGCACGATGATCAATCCGACGCCGTCGCTCGGTTCGCCAACCGGGACCGCGCTGCAATTGTCACAAAATGAGCTTGCGATGCTGATTGCCCAGCTGAGGAGCTGCTGGGCTCCGCCGGTGGGCGTCGTGGAGGCGAAAGAACTCGTCGTCACCGTGAGATTCTCCCTCAACCGGGACGGTTCCCTCCAGGGCGAGCCGATCGTCGTCAATCGCGGCAGCAACGCACTGTTTCAGGTCGCTGCTGAAGCTGCAACCAGGGCTGTGCGCGTCTGCCAGCCGTTTCGCCTTCCGCCTTCGAAATACGATGCGTGGCAGGAAGTCGAGGTCAACTTCGATCCGATCCTCATGTTCGGTGGCTGATGCGCCGCCTTCTGCCTGCCCTCGCGGGGCAGGCAGGGGGGCGGAAAGCGTCCTTGCAAATTAAGGTGATTTGCCATGCACGAGCGATGCGGCAGTTCGAGTTTAAAGAGCGTTTTGCGAGAAGGCAGCACTGTGCCGTTGACGCGCCGCCGTGCCCTTTTGCTCGGCGCTGCGGTTGGCGCCGGGCTTGGCGTCCGGCCGGCGGGAGCGGTGCTGCGCTTTGATCTCAACCAGGGCAACGTGCAGCCGCTGCCGATTGCGCTGCCCGATTTTCTCGCCGGCGGCCCGTCCGACGGGCAATCGGCGCGCGCCATCTCGCAGATCATCACCGCGAACCTCAAGCGCAGCGGCCTGTTCGCTCCGATCGATCCGGCTG
>JASHRR010000827.1 GCA_030037185.1 Xanthobacteraceae bacterium
CGTCTCAAGCAGATCGCGGCGATGGAGAATCTCTCACGCGAGGAACTGCTCATGAGCTCAGCGCACCTTCATCACCGCATATGACAAGTCGCAAACCACGTGACGCGTCTGGTCATAGATCGGATGCTTTTCCTTCGGGGCTCGGGCTGGCTGACAACGATACGTCAGGGGTCATCAACACATGCCAAGTTGATCGACATCAGTCGGGTCAGCATTACGGACGCTGGACGGCGGGGCTCTCGAAGACATGACCGCGCCCAGACCATCGCCGCGCCTGCGGCCCGATGTTAGCTTTTCGGGTGTGCTTGGGCGGCCCTCCAATCGCCTACCAGCGACCGCGGCACGCGGTCCTGACGGGCGCCGGGCAGCATCGGTAATTCGTCTTCTCATTTCGGCCTTCGTTTCTGACGTGGCTCGCCGTCGACGATTTCGGGGGGGGGCCCGCGTTCGACGAGGCGCTGATGCCTGCCCGTCACGCTGCGCGCCAGGCTCAAGCCGCGGGGCCTCACGCCGAAGGCCGTGCTCGACAAGCTCGCCGTCATCCAAATGCTCGACGTCCACTTCCCAACCACCGACGGCCGTACGCTGATCCTGAGCCGCTACACCGGACTGAACGCCGACCAGAAGCTTCCGGTGCAGCCTGAAACTTGATCCGCCATCGCAGTCCCGGCCGCGCATCACCGCGCCGGTGGGGCAGCCGGCGCCGGAGGAACAAAGACCATCAAGAGCCAGCCCACTATGCATATTCATTACGCGCTGGTGGCCTTTGTCTTGAGTGTGAGATGCATTCGCTCATGTCGATCGTTCTGCTGCGCTCATCGAGGTGATGTCCGACAGATTTCCTCGACGGCCGTCGTGAGGAGGGGAGCGCGCTTCGCGGGTCCCCTCCCCGCCCGTGCTGCGCGGGTACCGCGCGCTCAGAACATCGCAATCGGATTGACTGGTGCCCCCGTCGCATTGGGCAGCGCCAACGGGTTAACGCTCAACATAAACTCCCAGCGATTGCGGGAGGCTGCCGCCTCGCTCAACGCCTCCAGGTCGGCGCGGTCGAGCACGTGGATACCCAGGATCGCCTGGACGAAATTGTGAACGGCGTTTCTGAACAGATCGCCGGCGGGCTGCGGCGAATACCCAGCGGTTTCCCACACGATTAGCGCAACATCGCGCTGTTTCAGCCACGGCAGGATCGAATTATCGAACCCCGCGGCGCCGTCGTCTGGGCCGAGCTTGGCTCGCCGCCCATAGCGGCCCCAGCGCAGCACCAGCGCGTCTCCCGGTCCCACGCGGACACCGGCTTTGCTTTCCCACGCCTCCATGTCTTCGGGGAAGATGCGATCACCCGGCGTGAGATACGGCACACCCTTGAGCCTCGCTATGTCGTACAACACCGCGCGTGTAACGATGCCGTTCTTCATGGGCATCACCGAGTTCTTCTCAGCCCCCCTTTGCATGGTCACCAGCCCCGACGTCTCATAGCCGTTCCACATTTTTCCGCGGAAGAACGTGTGAGCGAGAGAATCAATGTGAGTTGAGGCGGCACCGTGGATGCAGGGGAACGCCACGCGATCGGTTGCTCCTGTTTGCGTGGTGGTGAGCATCGCCCATTCGGCCGGGCACGGGACATCGGTGGCCTTTTCAGTAAATGTATTCACCGACAGTGACACCGGCACTCCCTCGTTCACCAACGCCAACGCGGCCATTCGCTTGGCAGGAGTGATCAAGTTGAGTGTTCCCAGTTGATCGTCTTTCCCCCAACGCCCCCAATTTGACAACTCTGTTTGCCAAGCTTCGTACTGTGCCTCGCTCACAAGAGGACGCGGCGGCAATCCCTGGGAGGCGGCGTGACCGACAGGTATCGCGGCGATGCCGAGGGAACAAACAAGCATTAAGACTGCCCTAGAGAATGCTAGCGCGCTCATGACGTCTCCTCGCCGTTGTCTGTGCGTTTCTTCGTGGCTGATCATCCGAAGTCGAGGCAGATTCCCCGACCCGGCTCAGCAGCCTGGTTAAATCGTAGCACACCAGGGCGCTGCAGGGGACCACCGGCGAGTGACGGCCGATGATTTCCTGGATGGCCGCGGTAACGACCCACGCAAGGTCGCGCAGGACCGCTTCAGAATGGCAAGAAGATCGGTGACGCTCGAGCTGTTCGGCATGCATCACATGTTGTACGTCGAACGCACGAACACGGGTCGGCACCGCGCGATCCGGTGGCTGATTGCGCTCATGGTGCTTTGCTGCGATCCGCTGGCGATCGCATCGACGGCCGCGGCTTCGGCACCGCGACAAACCACCTCTGAAACGACATTTTGGTGGCAAGGTCCGATCTCGAGCTGCCCAATCCCGGGGCCTATTAAAGTCGGCATCAAGTGCCACGGCGGGTCAACCATCGGCAAAAGTGACAGCGGCGCTGAGTGCGAGGGGTCGCGAGGCACGAGGACATGCGCTATTGTCCATTAGACCCCGGAACGTGGGAGGTACCAGTGAAGATCAGTCTCGCTGCTGCACTGTCGGTCGGCATCGTGCTGTCAGGTGCATGCGCTGCCTACGCGCTTTCGTCTTCAGCTCCGATGCATATTCAGAATCTTCAAGGATGTTTCCGTGTCTCTTACCGATTTGTCGAAGATGGAAAGCATGATTACGAGATCAAGGATGCCCTTGAATGGATCACGTTGAAACAACAGTCCGGGGTGTATGTATTGCAGCACTACGGACTTTATGGCGGGGAGATCATCGAGCACTTCAATGAAACATGGTCGCTGCTCAACGATGGACGCTGGCGGCAGGATGTCGGCCCTTCACGGTATACTTGCCTTTCAGAGGTCAGGATGGGGCAGTTGCATTGCTCCTCACCAGGCGCCCCGAAACCAATTCGCGACGGCAGACGTATCGACTACGATCTGCTCAACCGCGTCTCCACGATCCAGATCACGCCAAAGGGCTGGGTCCAAAACGAAATGAACGACAAGGTCGCGAAAGGGGGACAAGTCGTTGCCACCGAAGTCGGATGGGTTGAATACCGCCGCACTGTCGACGACTCTCCCTGCGAGAACGCTAAAAGGCTGCACCCTAGCGAATGAGCGATAACACCGCGCCAAAGGTCGATTGGGATAAAAATGTCTGTTATCCGAACCTAAAGGTTGTTAATGGATCGTCCCCTGCGCGGGTACAGAGACGGGCACGGGGCAGGAGAGTACGAGGAAACGTCATCATGAACGATGCTGAGACAATGAAGACCTATGTCGCAGAGATCAACGGTGAAGCCGTCGTGGCATTTCGTGCAATGGATGACGACGACGCCCACGATATGGTCAGCGATGAGGATGGCGACTTGCAGCAAAGCTTGAACGAATCCTCCGGAATGGTTCGCGCCGACGGAAGCCCGTTGTGGGACGGAAAGTCCGAAATTATTGCGCGACCTGCAACTGAAGCCGAGGATGAGAGCTGGCGGAAAGCGCGCGATGCCGAGATCGAAAGTGCCGATGAGGGTGAACCGATCGATTCCGAGTTCGAAGACGATTTTGATGACTTCACCGTTTATCTGATTTCCGTAAGGTCGCTCGGCGACGATGAAGGTGATGCTTGATCTACGACAACGCCTCGCGCGACTAGTCGCGGTATCGAACGATTGCGTCGCTCGGCGTCTCCCTCAAGGATCGAGCCCGAGATCGTAGTGCCGCCACTGGGAGAGTCCTTTGCGCAAGAGCGGTCACCTGTTCCGAGCTGGGGGTGTTTATCGCGCGCCGACTGCGGTGAAACGCCAGACGAGCCGGATCGAATTCGGGTCCGCAATGCGCAAGGATCTGGCGCATGCTGGCGCGGAGCTCCTCGACCAGGCCGTCGTAGCTGACCCGAAGCAACCGTCCCGGCAGGACCCGATTCCAGTGGCGCATCACCTCGAGATATGTCCGGTAATACCTTGCGATATCCTCGATTCACGTAGCAGAATTCCGTCCTCTTGCGTAAAGCTGCTTGAGGTTGCTGAGGCAGCAGGCCATCGGCTCGCGCCGGATGTCGATGATCCTCGCAGTCGGCAGCATCAGGTGGATCAGGGCTATGTGCGAGAAGTTGTTCGGCATCTTGTCGACGAAACGCGGCCGCCCGCGCCGATAGACTTGCGTCTCCTCAAGGTAGCGGCGCCCGAGACGTTCGAACAGGACCGAATCCAGGTCCGGCAGCAGACCCGGGTACCGCGCACCGCCGCGGTTCAGCTTCTGTCCCTGCAATTGCGAGACGATCCGAGGAAGAGCGCAGGCGGCCGGGCGGCGAGAACCGGCATTGCGCCGCAGCACCTTTCGAAGCTGAAGGAGCTGCCGCCCGCCATTGTCAAGGCCGGCAGTTGGTTCTGCGACAGCGAGTATGGGACAGCAGAAAAGGGTGCGCCCGCTCAAGAGCGTCGAGCGTCTCCAGCGCATTCTTTGCCTGATCGAGCACACGCTGGTTCGGCGCCGACAAGTAAAGCGCGCCGCGCTGCAACGGCGCGCGCCGCATTAGCGCGCGTCTCGCGGCGATCCGGACGATCCAGCTTTGCAGCAGCGAATTCTTCGTGACGCGCACCGGGGCCGGCACCGCGGCGCGACGCGACCTTCATTGTCGGGCTGCCGCGTTCCGGCTCGACGCTGCTCGAGCAGATCCTGCCTCACATCCAGACGTCGATGGGACGCAAGAATTGCACGAAGTCGGCACCGCGTCGTCGTGGCGTCCGAGGCCCGCGACTATCGTGGCGCGAAGAGAACTGCGAGGATGAACTTGTGCTCGTCAAAACCTGCCGCGCAGGTTACCCGGTGGGCGAGTCTCTTGATGGCCCCTCGGAGACGCGCCGATCCTCGCCTATCGCGCATCAGCCGTCGAAAGTTAGACGGAAAGCAGGATCAGTGCCCCGCCGCGCCACCATGCCGTCCTGCGCGGCGGCAGGCCTCCCGGCCGGCACCAGCGCCGGCGGGGCTGGAGGCTTGTCCGGCATCGGGCTGAACGCGTCGGCGTCGCATCCCGGTCCCGGCCAACGCAACCGCGCCGGGCGGCCGCACCAGCGGAGGAGGAGGTTTGTCAGGCTCGGCGCACCGATGGGCCGTTCGGTCTTAAGGTCAGCAGGAGCGGCGCGCTCTGCGACATCAATTCCGGAAATGATGGGCGGCAACGACCGGAATTCGCAATGAGGAGGAAGAACCGACCCCCGCTTTTAGACAATTTGGGTTGCATTATTTGCGAAGGTGATGCACATGTTGGGTTCGGTTTGGGTCTTGGATGGCTAGCATTCCCGACGACGTGAGGGCATGCACAATGCGTCTACCTAACCTAAAATCTGCCTCGATCCTTCGAATTAGGCTGGCCCACGGCTCGCTCTGCGACAAACAGTGGCGCTCGCGCCTTCCCCCGCCGCCACGGTGGTTGTGGAGATGTCCCCTTTACGAACGCGTAATAACCCGTTGATCGGGCTGCGCTGGGTTCGCAAGCTCGAATTCTCCCACGAAATCGCCCGCCTAGGGCGAAGTTTGCGGGGCAGCTCAAATGGTCCGAATTCTCTGTGCAGCGATGTTGTTAAGTTTAACCCTTGCCGAGGCGCTCGCCGATGGAAGGGTCGCCCTGGTCGTCGGTGTCTCGAATTATGAATATGCGGGGCGCTTAGCCAACACTCTCAACGACGCGAATGATGTGACGGTGGCGCTGAAGCGCCTAGGCTTTGACGTCGAAACGCTTCTGGACCCAAATAAGTCTGTTCTTGAGGCAGCTGTCCGCCGATATGGAGAGCACTCGGCCAACGCCGACGTCAGTTTGTTTTATTACTCGGGACATGCGCTTGAAGCCGCCGCACACAATTGGCTGCTGCCGGCCTCAGCACGCCTGGCCAACGAGCGCGATCTCCGGTTCGAGGCAGTGGACCTCGATGCCGTTGAAGAACAAACCGAAGGATACGCAAAGGTCTCAATCCTTTTTTTCGACGCATGCCGCGACAATCCGTTTGCTCATCGTTTGTCTCGGGGGCGTAGCTTCACTCCACGTGGGCTGAGCCGGGTCGACGTGGGGCGCGGAGGCGTCTTGGTGGCATTCGCGACGGGGCCAGGAGAGGTTGCCGTCGATAGCCTTGGCGGCGAGAGAAACAGCCCGTTCACGGCAGCCTTGCTGAAGTACATAGAAACCCCGGGACTTGAGATCAGGAGTCTGTTGACTCGCGTCACTAAGGATGTCTTCGACGAGACGAAGGGAACGCAACGCCCGTGGCAAAACTCGTCATTGGAAGACGATTTTTATTTCTTGCCGGCCGCTGTGTCCCCTGCCGCATCGTCAGCGCAATCATTGGGCCCCAAGGTTGCAAACTCGCCGCAAGTGCCACAGCCCGCAGGGCCGTTGCCGGACCGCGGCGAAATAGTCCACATGATTGAGCGTGCGCGTGGCTCCATCGCGGTCGGCGACATCCTTTCGGCGCGTATTATTCTGCGACGGGCGTATGAGCGGGGCGATGCGGAAGCCGCGCTGGAACTAGGCGGAACGTATGATCCTCTTATCCTGGGGCGCCTGAAGGTCACCGTGAGGGGTTACTTCGCCGACCCAGTTGAGGCGCACGATTGGTATGTAAAGGCTGCCGAGTTGGGCTCCGTTGATGCGATTTATCGGATAAAGGCACTCAGCTTACAGAATCCCTGAAATCTGGGACCGGGCAAGCGTAACTGAGCTCTATCCGGCAGCAGTCGCCGCCTACCCGGTTGCGCCAGGTCCAAACGCCGGTATCGGCGGTGATGCGCCATGCAAAGTACGGAATGCTCGATCGGGGGCCATAGTCCCCAGCTCGCTGGTAACCTGGCAGCTTGGGCAAAAGCCGTCGCCGGAAGGCGACGGATGGGTTGCCTCCTTCGCGTTATTGCAAGGGGTCCGGTTCGAGGCCGCCGGCCTTGTTGCTGTCCCTGGTTCTAGGATCGACGCCTCGCCCCTGCGCAAACGCAAGTTCTTCTAGGCGCCGCCCGTGCAGCAGTCCCGGCAGGCCATAGTTGCCTTCGATGCACCGCGGCTCGTAATAAATCCTGTTTTCCTCCTCGCTCTGCTTGGTGAACTCTTGCTTGGCGGTCCAGGGCCGGGTCCACACGTTCGGATCCTCAGCGGTGACCTCGTATTCGAGCGTGGTTGGGCCGGTTCGCGTCCAGCGCTCCACCAGGTGCAGATTTTCGCGCGACCCCTGAAAATCGGTCTTCGGACTGAAGTTCGTGACGTCGATCACGAGCGTACTCCCCTCCCAATGGCCGCGCGAGTCGCCGTACCACTGGCGAATATTGGCCGGTAGGTGCGAACTCCGGTCCATGATGATGTTGCGCTGCCATCCCTGCCCCTGGCCTACGTCGTAGAACATCGAGATGCCGCCGGGCGTCTGCACGATTCGCCGGAAGCTGATGCGATCGCCGACCGCGTTAAGGGGACCAAGCTCGGGTAACCCGCCAGTCAGGCAGCGCAGCGCCGCGCCGCCATCCTCGGGACCATCATGGCGATTCATTCCCCCAAGGTTGTAGCGGGGAGGGCGTTCGGCGAAGCGCGGTGAGGGAACGGGATCGTACTTGCCCGCGGCACATGCTGGCTCCTTGTTTTTGCAGGTTTCGGTCGCCTGCAACAGCGCAACGCGAAATTCACGCTCGGCAGCGGCGATCTTCTGCGCCTCCGGCGTCATCGGCGGCAGCCGCCCATTGGGCGGGTCGACAATCCGCGACGTCCGCACGCCAGTACGTTTCTTAGGTGTGAACACGTCATTGTAGGCGCCGGCGACGTCGGCTTCGGTCCCGCGCTCGAAGCGCTTCTCGCGCCCCAAACTCGCCGATCGCAATTGATCCAATTCCGCCCGCTGGGCCTCGGTGAAGAATTCCTGGTTCGCAAACCTGGGCGAGCGCTGGAAGGGCGTGTCGGTTTCATCGGTCCAGATGCCCTGTAGATTGGGTTCACCCCACGGCGTTTTCAGCGCGGTCGGCGCCGACGCCGTGTCAGAAACCGGTGGAGCCTGAGCAGAAGTTCGGGTGACAGACACGGAAATGGCGGCGCTGGCCGCGGCGGCGATGGCAGCAGTTACGATCACGCCCGAGAAGCGGTTACTCATGACGATCTCCTTTTGCCCCGCAACGTGTTTGCGTGTGACGAGTGCGGCGAATTCAAAGTTTTATCATATCGCGGCCAATGGCTTTAGGAATTCCAAATTAAAAAGCGCACTAGAATCAATAAGTTGCTAATTGCATTGATTTCGAATTTCACAAACGCATGCGCCGCACAAGTTCGAACCGTGGAATTCGCACCGAATTCCTCCGGCAACGCATCAATCACTGGACCGGCTGGCTGGTGCCGCGGGGCGGCGGTGACCGGGACCTGAGACCTCCTTTCGGATGATAAACGGGTGCCGGCGACGCTGGCGCTCGCAGGCGGGTCGCTCGTCCGGTTCGAGAGGTATCAGCTCGCCGCGACCACCCTCGGCGTTCTTGCCGGCATCATGCAAGTGTTCGCGCTGCTCGCCTACCTGAGCGACGGCCATAGGTTCTACAGCTCGGTCTGGATGCCTACACCGCTGACCGCGGTTGGCCTGCTTTGCGTCGTCATCGCGATCGTTTTGCGGACCGCAATGCCGGCACTTCGCAGGCCCCGACCGAATCTGCTGATCATGCTCGGATGCGACAACATCGCGCCGCTCCTGCCGTTCGGCCTGTACACGGGGATTCGCATCACCGACGCGCAACTGCGCGAGGTTCGGCATGAACCGAGTATTTGTCGGCGGGAGTTGACCGTGAGGTCATCAGCGAGATCGAGAGACAGCAGGCAGCCGTCGTTCCGCCAAGGCGACTTCGCCGAGTTTCAGCGCCAGGCCGAGGTCTGGCTGGCGTTGCAGCAACGCGGCAATATCGTGCTCATCGAACGCAAATGCAGCAACTCGTTAATACCTTCGTGCCTTTCGGCAAGCCTTTGCCAAAAGCGGTTGTCCCTAAACCTATAGAGAGCAACCTTCGCAACAGGTAAGCCGCAAGTGACCGGCCTGTTCATGGCCCCAATCATCACCATTTTAGGTACGGCTTACTGTGCCGGTAGAGATCGGCGGCGACACAGCCGCTACGTTCTGGGCAGGTCACAAGATCAGCAGGCCCTAGCGCGTCTTGTCGCGGCAAATGAACTGCCGCCAGGCCGGCTGGCGGTGGTCGCCGACGCCGCGCACAACATCATCGCGCGGTCCGAGCAGGCGGAGGCATTCATCGGCAAGGAGCTGCCGCCGGCTCAGTGGCATCGCGCGGAACCCGTCGGAGCATTCGAGTTTACCGACTTCGAAGGGCGACCATCACTGCGGGGATATGCGCAGTCGGAATTGACCGGCTGGGAAATCGCCATGTGGGCCCCCGCGGCTCTGCTCCGGGCTCCGGACTATCATTTTGACGGTGTCAAGCGGCATGTGCGCTGGTAGCCACCTTGGCCTCGCGACTGGGCCGGCTATCGCACGCTCGGTTGGTCAGGCGGCACAAGCTGCGACTACTTTCAGACCTCCTGATGTCCCCCCAACCGCGCTTAACCGGGAATCCTTAAAAGTCGTTGTGAACCAATTGTTTGTTCGAGGGAACGGTAAACAAAGTGGATAACTGAAGAGCGGAACATATCGGAATCGACCGGAATCTGCTCGGATGCCCAGCGCCGGGGGTAGTTGGCCACCCCGGGAGGGAGAACGGCCGATGCCCCAACTGCAGCTCCCGATGTTTCCCGCGGGAGTGACCGAAATCACGCCTCACCTTGCCTTCTGTTAGCGGCTTCGTTAATCCGCGTCTAAATGGGAGAATGTGGTGGCGACATGCAGGCGACGAACTCTTTATGGTCTCAGGGATGGGGTTGTTCGTAA
>JASHRR010000828.1 GCA_030037185.1 Xanthobacteraceae bacterium
ACCTCGTTGGGGCCGGCGCCGACGCCATCACGCTTGGCAACCATGCGTGGGACCAAAAAGAGGCGCTGGTCTTCATCGCCCGTGCGCCGCGGCTCATCCGACCGATCAACTATCCGAAAGGCACGCCGGGGCGCGGCGCCGCGCTGATCGACGCCCGTAACGGCGCGCGCGCGCTGGTCATCAATGCCATGGGCCGCATTTTCATGGACCCGCTGGATGATCCCTTCGCCGCCCTGGAGCACGAGGTCGCCGTGTGTCCGCTCAAAACGGGCGCCGACGCCATCATCGTCGACATCCATGCGGAGGCCTCCAGCGAAAAGCAGGCGATCGGGCACTTTCTCGACGGCAAGGTGAGCCTTGTGGTCGGCACCCATACTCACGTGCCGACCGCCGATCATCAGGTGCTTCCGGGCGGCACCGCTTTCGTAACCGACGTGGGCATGACGGGCGACTACAACTCGTGCATCGGCATGGTGAAGGACGAGCCGCTGTCCCGGTTCATCCGGCGCATTCCGAGCGCCAAGTTCGAGCCGGCGCTCGGGCCGGCAACGCTATGCGGCCTTGCGGTCGAAACCGACGACAACTCCGGCCTCGCGCGTCGCGTTGCCGCCGTCCGCCTCGGCGGGCGACTTGAAGAAGCACGCCCGGCATTCTGGGCATGAACTGCCGCGGAAATGGGCGCTCGGCCTGGAAAATCTCTGCCTGCAGTTTGGCCTTGTCGGGAGGACGAGCCCGCACGCGCCTTGCCGCCCCGCGACCCTTAACAGGAGTGCGTCAACCCGCAATCGGCTCTACAGTAGAGTCAGACCTCCTGATCTCCCCGGGACATCAGGAGGTCTGAGAGTAGGTTTACTCTGCGTATCACGCGCGACGGGCGCGATCCTCCAACCCCGATGCCTGGAGCATCGGCTTTCCCGCTTTCGCGTGCATGAGCCCGCAGCGTTACGTCGGATGCCGTTCGAGGGGCTTGCTGGCGCCGGCTTCATCATTTCATTCAAAACGGGAGTTCTTCATGGGGTCCGGGGTTGGCATCCGCCAGGTCGGCTATTTCGATTGCGCCGGCGGCGGGCAGGTCGTGGTGCACGACAATATCGCGTATGTGGCGCACATGAGGAGCCCGCACGGAACCTCGATCGTCGATGTGAGCGATCCCAGGAACCCCAAACAGCTCGCGACACTCGCCATGCCCCAGGGCGCCCATTCCCATAAGGTGCGGGTCGGCAATGGCGTGATGGTGGTCAACCACGAGATCAATCACGCGGATACGCGGCCGCTGCCGGCGGATTTCCGCGGCGGCATAGGCATCTACGACATCACCAATCCGCGTTCGCCGCGTCTGCTGAAGCGCTGGGAGACCGCCGGTTCGGGCGTGCATCGCTTCGACTTTGACGGCCGCTATGTCTACATGTCGCCGACGCTCGAAGGCTATGTGGGCAACGTCGCAATGATCATGGACCTGAAAAATCCTGCTCATCCCGCAGAGGTCGGCCGCTGGTGGATGCCGGGCCAGTGGCTCGCCGGCGGCGAGCAGCCGACCTGGGACAAGACCGCCCATCGCTGTCATCACCCGCTGCGGCTTGGCGACCGGCTTTACACCAGCTATTGGTTCGGCGGATTCGTCATTCTCAGCATCGCGGACCTGGCGAAACCCAAGCTCGTTTCCGGCCTCGACTGGTCGCCGCCGTTCGCCTGCCCGACCCACACCGCCTTGCCGGTCCCCTTCGCCATCCACAGCCGCCGCTACCTTCTGGTTGCGGATGAGGATGTGCAGCGGCCGCTCGAAGCGATGCCGGCATTCATCTGGATGGTCGATATCACCGACGAGCGGCGGCCGGTGCCGGTCGGCAGCTTTCAGGTCGACGGCATTGAGGGCAAGCCGCAACAGCCACTGATGACGGGGTGCCACCAGCCATGCGAGAAGGTCACCGGCACGGAGATTCCCTGCGCCTGGTTCTCCCACGGCCTGCGGATCATCGATATTTCCAATCCTCATTTGATCCGCGAGGTCGCGCATTTCATGCCGGACCTGCAGCCGGGATCGGACCGGGTGCAGAGCAACGACGTGACGGTCGATGCGCGAGGGCTGATCTATCTGATAGATCGTCTGCGCGGGCTGACGATTTTGGAGCGGGTGTAAGAGTTCCGCCGATTTGATCGGCTTGCCACCCACGCAGGCGGTGGAGATCGGCATGAACGCTCAGCGGGATTTCCTTTCGCTCCTGATATCGATCGTAACGTGCCGCGCCGGCGGCCGCGCAGCCGGCGGCGATCCCGGATATCTCCGGCTCGTGGAACCACGCCGCCCTGAACGGCTTGGAGCTGTCGGCCCCGGCCCGGTGCGGAACAGGTCGCGCATGCGCACGGGACCGCAGGCCGGCGTCGGCGACCGCGCCCAATTGGTCGGCGATTACACCAATCCGATCTTGCGGCCGTGGGCAGCGGAAGTGGTGAAGAAGTTCGGCGAGATGTCGCTGGCCGGCAAGGGCTACCCGACCCCACGCAACCAGTGCTGGCCCGAGCAGGTGCCCTTTGCTTTTGCAAATTCAGACCTCCTGATCTCCCCCCTGCCTTGGCGGAATTTGAGGCGAGATCAGTTCGTAGATTACGCGCAGGTCCGTTCCGGGGAAAAGTGTTTC
>JASHRR010000829.1 GCA_030037185.1 Xanthobacteraceae bacterium
CGCAAGCGCGCCAGGCAGAAGGACGTCGCGCAGGGGCTTGCGCTGTCAGTCGAATGCGACCAGCACCCGAAGCTGGCACGAGAAACGCTCGAGCGCATACTCGGCCCGGCGACAATTGTCGTGGCGTCAGGAGGACGCTGGACCAATCCAACGACGAACGAGGTCGAGGACAAGCTGCATCTGCATTGGCGTCTCAGCAGGCCCGCCACCGGCGATGTTCTGGATGCGCTGAAGCAGGCGCGCGACATCGCGGCGCGACTGGTCGGCGGCGACCCTTCCAACAAATCTGTCGTTCACCCAATCAGGTGGCCGGGCAGCTGGCATCGCGTGGGCGAGCCGGTGATGTGCCGGATCAAGACCGCCGACCCCGACCGCGAGATCGATCTCGCGAGCGCACTGGCATCACTGAGAGCGGCATGTCCTAACCATGCCAAGCCGAACGGGCCGGGCAATGATTCCAGCAGCAGCACCGACTGGGCCGGCGTAATCACCGGCATCATCAGCGGCAACAACTATCATCACGGACTTGTCGTGCTGGCTGCGAAGCTGCTCGCCGCCGGCATGTCGGACGGAGCTGCCGTCAACTTGCTGCGCGGGTTGATGGAAGCGTCTGGCGCCCCTCGCGACGAACGATGGAACGCGCGGTATGACGACATCCCCCGCGCGGTTCGCACAGCGCGCGAGAAATTCGGCAATCCAACCGGCGACAAACAACCCCAAAACGCCGGCATTGGCCAACAGCCAGATGGATCGCTAGGCGAAGCCCCCACAACGCCGGACGCGGAATCGTTCGCCCCTTCCGGTGTCGGTCAAAGCCCAACCGGTGAACTGCAGGAAAAGCCGGCGCCGGCGCTCGCCTTCGATCCACCGGCATACGCGTTTCCTGATCCGGCAACGATTCCGCCACGGCAATGGCTTTATGGTCGCCACTACATGCGAGGCGTCGTCAGCGGCACGCTCGGAGCACCGGGGCGCCTAAGATGCTCACCGAAATGGTTGGTATGGCAGCCGGCCGAGACCTGCTGGCCGACAGGCCGCTGGAAAGCGGACCGCTTCGTGCAGCCTCCTTCAACGGCGAAGAAACCCAAGACGAGCTTGATCGAAAAGTTGCGGCGATCATGCAGCGCTACGGTATTAAGCCGGAAGACTGCGCCGGCCGCCTGTGGGTCGTGTCTACCCGCGATAAACCGATCCGGTTCGCCGTTTTGGGACCCAAGGGCAACGCCGTCATCAACGATCCCGTCGTCGATGCTGTCGCGGCGTGGTGCGAGGCTCGATCAATCGACGTCTTCGGAGTCGACCCGTTGGTGTCGTTCCACCAGGTTCGCGAGAACGAAGCCGGCGATATGGACTTGCTCTTTAAGGAGGCGTTCGGCCGCATCGCCGGCAAGGAACGGCGAGCCGTCGATCTTGCCATTCACCCGCGCAAGGCGCTCGCAGGCGACATCGATACGACGATCTCCGATCTTCGCGGAACAAGCGCCCAGGAAGCGGCACTGCGAATCGCGCGGGTGTTCAACTTCATGACGGGCACCGAAGCTGCGCAGCTGAGCGTCATCGAGGACAACCGGCGCCTTCACATAAGGATCGAGGGCGGCAAGGGCGGCCCAGGCCCGATCGCCAAGGCGACCTGGGTCAAAATCGAGACCGAGGATTTGCCCAACGGGGATACCGTCGCGGTCGCGACATCCTGGAAACCGCCAGACGCATTCGCGGATTTGGCGGATGCGAGTCTTGCGGCATTTCGGCGAGCGGCCGGATCTCTCACGCGTGCGGATGTGCGGCTTGAGCATCGTGCCCAGCTCGAGCGGCTGGCGGATCATTTCGAAATTACGTTAACCGAGTTGGTTGAGCAGCTCGTGGCCGATCGCGAGCGGTCGGTGCTGTCGAGGCTGCGTCCTGACGAGCTCGAAGTCTATCTTGCAAACGATCCGGATCTGCTGGCGCACCATCGCGCGCGGCTCGCGGCGCGTGCATTTCAATCGATTGCAGAAAACAAAAAGCCCGGCGCGCGTGCACGAGCCGGGCAAGGAGTTGAGTCATCGCAACATCTACCACAGGGTGGGCACCATATCTAGCCGGAACGCGATCGTCCTTCATTGAGATCTTCTGGTCAGCGTCTGCGCGGCCTGCAATCTCTCCTTCTCGCTGTTATTCGTACGTCGCTCGCGGCTGTGCTTGCTGACGCACAGCTGACGGGGATGATGTTGTCGCAAAACTTCGATTTCGGAAAACCCCAGCGGCGGTTTCCTCCAGCTGAGGAAACTGGGGCCAATTCTTCGCGCCCCTTAGCGCGAGGCAAATCAAGCTGCTTTGCAAGGTCGCCGACGCGATTAGCGGTGGTGAATGCGTACAGAGTCACTGAACACCGTGCCGGCGCGGATCGCCGGATTAACAGCTGGAGGTGAGTCAACCAAGAGCATGGCGCTGCAACCACAGCGTCATGCCCTCCCTACACGAAAAGATCCTACCGGCAAAGAGGCCTCCTGGAGGCACGCAATGGTGTCTCCGATAACCATGATCGGCGTCTTGGTTATCATTGCCCCGCGCGCTCGCATCCTCGCCCGGCCGCGGCGGTTGTGCTTGCTAAGCAGGAAGAAGACAAAGTGGAGGTGAAATTGATGAGCGGGTTATCTGACCTCGAATTGGATGTCCGCCTGGGCCAAATCTGGGACGGGAATTTCGACCTTGATAATCCCGATAAGGCGGAGGCCGAGTACGAAGCGCTCCATGAATTGTTCTGCGCGTTGGTTCTCAACGCCAAGGGCCGTGGCGTGTCGGCGGATGACGTGAAGACTGCTCTCGAGAGCGCCATTGAGTGCGTGGACGACATCTACGCAGGGACAGAGGGGTTTGCGCGGTTATAGGCAGGAAGCCCAGCGCCATTGCGACAGGTTGAGAGTTTGGGTGGGAGACGTTGAAATGAACAAGACCACATCCTATCGCGGCATCAACTACATCATCACCAAGGGGCCGAGTCTTGAAAGGCAAACGTTCCGCTTGCGGGTGGGATGGGACCCCAGTGCC
>JASHRR010000830.1 GCA_030037185.1 Xanthobacteraceae bacterium
TGCGTCGACCGCGACCCACGCCTCACTCCCTGAGCAATCTTGGCAGGAAACTTTAGTTTTATTCTAATTTAAACTTACTGAGAGCATGAGCGACACGCAAGTTTCTTTCTTATAAACAACGTCCACGGCGCAAACCTGAAAGAAACCCTTCGCTGGCCGCCTCAACAATGCCCATAGGCGTCAATGGCGCTCACGCCATCACGCCAGGACGCCCAGGGCCCGCCGCCGGAGGCGCCACGCCACCATAGCGTTGGGTGCCCTGGTCGATACACGACGAGCACAGATCGACGGCGCAGTCGATCGAATCGCGCCGCACGTGAACTCAGCCGTTGAGGTGGAGGATGGCGAAGCTTTATGTCGTCATCGCCGGTACGGGCAACCGGCGGACTCGCCTTTGCTCTGTCGTTGTCAGGTTTCCCCGTCAAGTCGTCGGTGTCGATTGCATCTGGGGTGCAATCCGTTGTTGAAAGGTGCCGCGGTTTGGCGGACCGTCCGTGAGAGGGCAGCGGGACTCCAACCGCATCAATGGGTTAGCGCACGCGAAGCAAACCGCTCCTAACCAATTCCTCCCATCGCTGGCTTCAAGTGACCATGCGGGATACGATCAACTTGGCAGTGGCTCGACGGGGTGCCGCCAGGCGATGCGGGATCACCTCGGCGATCTCAGGGGAGGCAGACCATGCGCCCGCTTCTCGTTGTGCTTTTCGCCATCTTGGCTGGTGCGGCGGCGGCGCAGACGACATTTCCCTCCCGCCCGGTAAAGATCATCACGGATGTCGGCACTGGCGGTACCTACGACATTTTTGCGCGCGTTCTTGCCGAAGAGCTGAACCGGCGCTGGGGCCAGGGGGTGATTGTCGAGCCGCGGCCGGGCGGCAACGCCGTCATCGGCACCCGCGCCTGCGCGGAGTCCGCGCCCGATGGCTACACGATCTGCATCCTATCCAATCAGGGACTCGTTGCGAACCTATTTCTCTACAAGAAGCTGCCGTACTCGCGTGAATCGTTCATTCCGGTGATGAATCTCTTCTACAATACGCAGGTCATCGTCGTCAGCGGCTCGCTCAATGTCCGTTCGCTCGATGAACTTGCAGCGCTGGCGCGGGCGAAGCCCGGCACGCTAAACTATGTCGTGCCAGGAATCATCCAGCGGGTTTTCTTCGACCGCTTCAACAAGCGCCACGGCACCGATCTTATCGCCATCCCGTTCAAGGGCGGCGGCGACGTGCTCAATGGAATTCTCTCCGGCATCATACCGATCGCATATATCGGTGGAGCGAATTTTGCGCCCTACGTCCGCGACGGCAAGATGGTGGCGCTTGCGGTCGACGCCGCCGAGCGCTCCCCGCTGTTTCCGAACGCCCCGACATTGATCGAACTCGGCTACAAAGACAGCGTGACGCGGATCTATCTGGCTGTGTTGCTGCCCGCCGGAACGCCGAAGGAAATCGTTGCCAAGATCCACAATGATGTTGCGGCAATCATGAACGAGCCGGAGTTCCGCAAGCGGCATGTGACCGACCGCGGGCTGGAGCCGGTCGTCGATTCGCCGGCGGATTTCGCGATGTTCCTTGAGAGCGACCGGGTTCGGACGGCTGCGATGATCAAGGAAGTGGGGATCGAACCGCAATAGGCGCGAAGCGAGATCCGAACGCCAGTCATCAGATTTTCAACAGGCGGCGGGCGTTTTGCGAGAATACCTTGGCTTCGTCGGCGGGGCTGAGCTTGCGGGACTTGATGATGTCGGCGCCGGCTTTCTTGAGCGCCGGCGCGTCGGTTCCAAAGATGAAGTGGTCCGCCCCGACGGAATCCAGCGCGCATCACACTCCCGGCACCCGGTAGCAGATCGATTCGATACACCTCATCCTGAGGTAGGTGGCGGGTGCTTGATCAGCATCGGTTCATACGGGCCGAGGAATTTGTCGCGCGTCCGCCGTCAATCGCTCTCTGGGCTGCCTTGCGCCTTGGCTGATCCTAAAAAAAGCCCCCGACCTGAGTAGTCGGGGCTGGGGAGGGCCGGGGGCCACCGCTCTCGCTTAGTGGGGCGACGAGAGCAGCCGTAATTAGACTGTCACTATCTTAAGCAAGCAAGACAAATCGCCATAATTTGTTTATATTCGTATCTTCTGGTATCGGATTGCGTCAATGAAAGCCCGCGTCATCATCGAATACGACCTTGACCGCTGGGAGGCGGCTAGGCTCGGCTTAGTGAAGTTAAAGGAACGGGAAGAGCGGCGCTGGATGATGAGCGATACGCTGCTTTGGCTGTGGTCGCCGACCGTCAAGGTCGAGCTGCTTCGGGACGGGGCGAGAAGTATTGGGAAGAGGGAGCCCAAAGCTTCATGACCGGCATCGCTGCATCGGTCAAAACAATTCCCTATGGCGTGCCGCAACGAATGGTAGCCGATGGCTGCTCGCGCTACGACAGCGTGAGCAGGGGCTCCGTTTTCCATTGCCCAAGCTTACCCTGGAAATCGAACCACGCACTGCCCCATCGCCGGATGCACCGCGCGTCGCGAGCGGAAAATAGCTTCCGATGAATAACGCCGAAGTGTTGCGGCCTAGACACGAGTGATCGATGAGGCACAAAGAGGCCCCGATCAAGTTGGGAGGGGGGTCGATCGGGGCCGAGACCAGTGGCTCTGGATAGCGATTCACGGTTCGTCTGCCCAAACACAGATGTTGTCGGATTATTACGACAGCGCAACAAACTCAAGGTTTGGCGCCAGGAGATGAGCATGCAAGCGCAGTGGAGACGGGGTCTTCACTATCGTGTTCGGAGCACCGATTTGGGCAGTAGCTGTTGCACTCCCTATTGGCAGTGGGCCAGCCCATGCCAATTCCGCGAATGTCCGGAAAAACCGCCAAGGGCCCGGCCGATCGAGCATGGCCCGCGGGTCGGCGCGAGTCCTCAGCAAGGAGCTTTTCGGTGTATCGGAAACTCTACCTTCGAGTTTGCGGTATCCACTCTTGTTGTTTTTAGCGTACCGATTTATATTTATATGCTAGATTATTATAATCTGGTATAAAGTTCAGTTTTTATTCCTTAAGAATTAAAAATTGAGTCAATCGTTGAAATAAATTTTGATACAATATGGCGTCGTCAGTCGCGTATATGCGTGTACATTTCTGATAGCTACTTTTGGGGATAAGCAGAGATCGCCCTTGGGGGAACGGGTAGCAAGGGTGCTATCGGCGAGCATTATTCTCACCGACCGCTTCTTCTCGAGCGGCATTAGCTCACCAAAATCGCGCGGTTTTCGGAGCGTCGCCTTGTCAGGTGCCGCACCACACTTTCTAATGGAGGAAGCCTATACAACGTTTGTTGATGTTGTCGTTGTCTGCCGTGATAGCGATCTATTCGGCTAGCGCAATCGCCGATCTGTCGAATCTGAAAGGAACTTATGGCTTCACCGGCACCGACGCCTGCCTTTATGCCTCGGGTGGCTTTAACGCCAGCCTGCAAGCCCTCGGTACCACCTTTTCATCATCTAATGCTGTTGAAGGAGTTCAGACCTTCAATGGCAACGGCACCGGAACATTCACTCTCATCACCACGACCATCACTCCTCCTCCGACAGTCGGGTTCCTTCCGGCGGCGAGTTCCAGCCAGACCAGCGCTTCGATCACTGACACGGTGACAGACGACACGTTTACCGTCCAAGATGTCCCGGGAACGGCGGTTGGAAAGGTTTTAACCGGCCCGCGGGCAGGGCAAACCTTCAAGCTCGAGGGCGTTCCGATGCGCACGGGTCTCATTTCGGCGGACCGCCGCACCCTGGTCACATCCGTTCTCACACCCGAGGTGGAAATCATCACCTATTCGAACGGCGACGTTGAACGTCGCATCTGCTGGCGTTCGCGCGTCTTGATCAAGCTGGATGCCGACTGACGTTTGCCGTGGAAAGGATTGGAAATCGCGACGGGAAACAAACCTCGATACGACACCCGTTCGAGGAATGGACAAGAGCCGGCCTTCGTGGCCGCCCTTTCCTGTTGGCCCGTACCTGTGTGTGCCTGCCGTCCGGCGCGGCATCGAAGATCGCCAGATGGTGGCGCTTGCGGGTGGTGACGCGATAGGAAACCGCGTCGCCGACGCTGGCGTCATCGCCCTTGTCGAAGACGATGGCGAGGCCGGCGGCGTTGTCAAACCGAGGAATTGGCGCAGACCGCTCGTTCGCCGCCTGCGGTGGCGCTTGTGCCGGCGCGCCCGGCGAGCGACGAGATCGCGACCGGCGTTTTTCGCGAATCCAGTCGGCAAGACGCTGAAACACGTGTGTAAACGCCGGGAGGGGGGCCCGCATCCGATGCCCCAGCTGACGACGCCGGGCTGCACCCATTGTCCGCGAATGTCGCGCCCCGCCATCGGTCCGCCGCGGTCGCCGCGGCAGTCGTCCTTGCTGCCTTCCGGGACTCCGGCACACAAATGCCGGCGGTCGATCAGCGCCGGCACGTCATGCTGGCTGGTTCTGCATTGGTCCCTCGCCACCAGTGGGAGTTCGATTCCATCAGCGCCGGGCCGGCAGGACATCCTCCTAGTGAATCGGTTTTTGCGTTACAACGTCAATATACCCGCTCCCTTTTCCACAATGTCCTGCGTCTGTCCCGGTCCGGTGACGACAACTTTCGCCGGAGGATTCTCAAGCCTGGCATCCGGGCTGAGTAATAGCGGGACGCCACAGGATCGGGCGGCAGGCTCGTTGAGCTTGAGCAGGGCGATTCGTTTTCGATTGTGTTGATATTTGAGGATGGGTAAACGCCGTGGACACGCCGTGAAGGGGCTGCTGCGTTGGGTTGGTGTCATCCAAGTGTAACAGAGCCGGCGTAAGCTTTATTGCTTCGGCCGTGCGGGGGGCGCGCGTTGCCGCGTCCAGCGCTTGGGGGCCGCGTTGCTGGATTCAGCTATACGTTCAGGACTGTGGCACCGCGCCGGCATCCGAAGTCGCGTGGTGCACCGGGTGTCAGCGGTGTGCCTTCTGACCGCGTGCCTAGGATCGAGTGGCTCCTCGAAGGAGCCTGGTCCTTCGTTAGATTCTGATCAGTCGATAGATTTCTATCAGCGCCCCGAGCCTAGGGGCAATCCGCGCCGAGCCCGCTGATGCCGCAACTTCAACGGAACTTCAGGCAATACTTGAGAGGAGGAGATGTATGATACTCGATAAGCGCAAGTCTCGTTTTATGCACAGTTGCTACACGGGACTAAGTGCGTTGGCGCTGGGGCAATTCACGCTCGCTCCCGCGTTCGCGCAATCTCCTTCTGTTCCAGGTTTCGTCGGCGGATGGCCAGCCCCGGGAGACAACTTTACGCAAACGCCGATCAAGCACGTCATCGTCATCATTGGCGAGAACCGCAGCTTCGATCACGTGTTTGCCACCTATGTGCCCCCGCCCGGGCAGACCGTTAACAACCTGCTCTCCGAAGGCATCATCACGCTCGATGCCAACAAGAACGCGATCCCGGGCCCCCACTTCCAGAAGGCGCAGCAGATGCAGGCGCAGGATCAAGGTCCGACGGATGCGTTCTTATTGAATCCGCCCCAGCAGCCTTTCACCAATAATCTGATGCCGTCGCCGCTGGCCGGCGGGCCAAGTGCCTGCTCGGAGTTTGCACAGTGCGTCCCCAGCGTGACGTTGGCCGAGCAAACGGAAACCGGATTGCCGACGAACTACTATCAGTACCTCACGACCGGCGCCACCGGCCTCAAGTCGCAGACGCCCGACACCCGCATTACTGGTGTCACCAGTAGCGCTGGCAGCAGTTTGCCGGCTTTACCATTTCAGCTGACCAACGACAACACCTTCACATACACCTCCTATGCGGCCAGTCCGGTGCATCGCTTTTACCAGATGTGGCAGCAATTGAATTGCAGTCACTCTGCGGCCGGCCGTGACAATCCCTCGGGTTGCAACGGTGGTCTGTTTGCCTGGGTGGAAGTGACCGTCGGGGCCGGTACGAACGGCCTCACGCAACCCGAGAACTTCAGCACCGAGTATTCACCGAATGGAACAACCACGGGAGAAGGCTCCTCGGCGCTCGGCTTCTACAATGTGCAAAAGGGTGACGTGCCTTACTTCACGAGCCTTGTTCAAAACTACGCCATGAGCGACAACTTCCATCAGTCGTTCAACGGCGGCACCGGCGCCAACCACATCATGTTCGGCCATGCCGATGCGATCTGGTTCAGCGATGGTAACGGCCATCCGGCCGTGCCGCCCAATGGGGCCGAGGTTTACACCGCTTGTAATGACGCCGCGAACCCAAACCCATGCCCCAATCCCGACGCGGGCGTCGTCAACGAGATCGAAAACCCGAATCCGGCGGTTGGCACCAATAACTGGTACACGGAGGACGGCTACGGCGACAGCTTCAACGCGGGCTTTCCGCCGCCCTACCCCGTTTCTCCAGTCTTTGGTGGCGGATCGTATAGCAACTGCTCAGACCCCACGCAGCCCGGCGTGAAACCCATTCTGGACTACCTGAGTTCGCTGCCTCGCCCGATCAATCCGCACTGCGAGCCGGGCCATTACTATCTGCTCAACAACTATAACCCCGGCTGGTTCGGCAACGGCAAGAACGCCTACATCGACAACAATCCGGCCAATACACCTTTCACTATTCCTCCGTCATCGACACGGAGTATCGGCGACGCGCTCAACGACAAGCGTATTTCATGGAAATACTATGGCGACCAGTGGAACAACTACGTCAACGATCCGTACCAGATCAATTACGGCACTGCCGGGCCGACCGCTGACGAGTATTGCAACATCTGCAATCCGTTCCAGTTCGATACGTCCATCATGTCGAACCCGGCACAAGTAGCAGCGCACATTCAGGATTCGGTGAACCTCTATGGGGGCAATGGGGTTGTCGGGGATATCAATAAAGGGACGCTGCCTGCGGTCTCGATCGTCAAGCCGAGCGGCTACGTCGACGGCCACCCCTCATCGTCCAAGCTTCAGTTGTTCGAAGGATTCGTCCAGAAGATCGTCGATCAGGTACAGAGCTCACCCTACGCAAAAAATACCGCCATCTTTATCACCGAAGATGAAGGCGGCGGCTACTACGACTCCGGCTACGTGCAGCCCCTCGACTTCTTCGGCGACGGTACCCGCATCCCGCTCATTGTGGTTTCGCCGTACCTGCAGGCGGGATACATCTCACATGATTACGCGGACCACGTCTCGATCATCAAGTTCATCGAGCGCAACTGGGGCGTGCCGCCGATCACTGAGCGTAGCCGGGACAACTTCGCGAATCCAATCGCCGAACCGCAAAATCCCTACGTACCGTTGAATAGTCCCGCCATCAGCGATCTGTTCGATTTTTTCCACTTCTAGCAATCGACAGGCGCGCGTGCTGCTCGCGCCGCGCCTCTGAGCGAAGCTGCTTTGTCCGCCGGATCGAAGCGTCGATCCGGCGGACATTTTATTTTATTAAGCTGCGCAACACTGGCCTGAACGTCGTGATGCTACGTGAGCTGACAGGGCATCACTGTCGAGGTTGGGGGGGCACGCAGAGAGTGCGCCATCGCCATCTCAACCGCCAGTGATACCGAGCGCCCCAACATCACCGCAAGATCTGATCGATTTGCCTGCACAAAAGCCAGACGGCAATGACTTGAGGCCCCACGGGTCTTCGATGCGGTCGCTCGGCGGCAGACCGCGGCACTGGCCGCGCGGCGAGTCGGCTCGGGCTTTTGATGGGCGCGACGACTGGGGCCAAAGGTGACCGGACGCCGACGTTCGGGGAGTGGGATCGGGAGGGGGCACAGACGGCCGCAAGCGCTGCCGACCAGATGCTTGTCAAAGAATGGGGTCTTTAAAATAACGACGTTGTTTCAATTTGTTACATTACTGCGCGACGTAAGCAGCGAACATGTGATCGAATTCTCGCCGATGGTGACGACGTGCTTGATGGGTGACTGCGTATGGTCGTCGGCCGGGCTCGTCGTTCCGACGGCAAGGCCCGGGCCGAGGGAGAATTGTCCGAGCGCCCGGGCAACTTAGCCCAACGTAGGCGATTGGGCTAGTCCTCACCGGCACCGCTGCAATAAATTAGATTCAGGTCTATTTGGTATCATAGGGCTCTCCCCCAATTGGTCGGTTTGCCGATTCGGTAGAAACGGGGGTGTTGGCTGGCTCGACGCGGATTCGGCCCATCATGCCGCCGTCCTCATGCTCAAGAAGGTGGCAGTGGTAGACGAAGGTGCCGACGATATTCGGATCGCGAAAGTCCATGCGTAGCCGCACGCTGGGATATCGCAGCATCCGGCCATTGTAGTAGGGGACGTTGACCGTATCGCGCAGAAATGGCTCGGTCACCGGAAGGCCAGACCACTCGCGCAGCTCAAAATGGAGCTGATGGATGTGGAAATCATGCAATTCCGTCGAGCGGTTCTCGATGATCCAATCTTCCACATCCCCTTGCTTGACCACGATATCGGGAACTTCCGATTGCGGATCGAACGGCGCCGGCGTCTTGCCATCCACCGTGATGTAAAAGGTGGTGGGGCTGTTGGGATCGGTCGGATCCTGCGGCCGCTCCGAGAAATAGAGCTTTCTCACGCGCACCGGCGCGACATCGCCAACCCATGGCAAGGCCGCAGGCGGCCACGGCTCGGGAGCGGAGGCCAAGTGTGCATGTGGTTCCGGTGAATCGGCTACGGCAACGATGGACGCCAGGGCTCGATTCGGATCGTTCTCGCCGGCCGGCCCGGTATCAACCGCCCGCGTCACCAGCAAGGCAGGCACTCCCAGGGGCGGCCCGTCCACAATGAA
Source organism: Xanthobacteraceae bacterium (assembly GCA_030037185.1). The sequence continues at coordinate 8,782 of JASHRR010000830.1, forward strand.
CTCGACCCTGGCGCCCGGCGGCACGCCAATGTGATTGACGCGCGTGACGGGCGGAGCCGGGCTGCCATTGAAATTCAACGGTACGCCGTCAATAGCGACGACGCCGAGCGGTTGCGGGGCGCGTCCAAACAGCACCGCGAGATTGAGATAGGTGATCGCCGAGGCGTTGAGGACGCGCCAAAGCTGGCGCTCGCCCGGCTTCATGGTAATGATAGCCCGCGGATAATTGGGATAGGGTACAGGTACGAAGTTGATAGACAGGTCTTTGGCCGGCTTGCCGAAACCAGTGCCGTTGTTGGCGGTGTCGCCGTCGCTGTCGACTTGATTTTTCGGAACAACAGGCTCCGATTTTGAAGGCGGGGCGTCAGGGTTCAAAAGGTCCTGATCGCGGATCACGAACACACGCTCGGGCAGGCCAGCCACCGCCGGATTGGTCCGCTCAATGCCTTCGACAATAAGCGCGCCGGAAGCGCCCCCGAGTACTTGGACCTTGCTGAAGCCATGTATATGCGGGTGGTACCAATAGAGGCCGGGCGGCTCGTCAGGTGGAATGCGAAAGCGGTACTCGAATGGTGGATCATCCGGCTGGATCGACGTTTTCAGGACGTCGTCCTGGTGGCACGCCGACGGCACGGTCAGCCCGTGAAAATGCAGGTTGGCCGAAGTCGATGTCATGGCACCGCTGGTGCATGGATCGGAACTCTTCTTTGATGAACATATCGGTCCGACGAGCGGCGCCTCTTCCCCATGCTTGTGAGCCGCGCTGGCAGCGGCCGATCCGAAGTCGATCAGATCGTTTTTGAAGCGCAGTATGAGCAGATCGCCTGGCTTGAGCCGCAATGTCGGCGACTGAGCGCCGTCGGGCGTCAGGTAACAATAGCGGGTCGAGCCGTCAGGCTGTTTCTGGTCGTGGATGGTGAGGTCAACCTGCAGCACGCCATCGCGACTGCGAAGGTCCTGCGGCTCCGCCACTACGCTTCCAGGTTCCGGCCGCTGACAGAAATCTATCGGCAGGTCAGGGGCTTGGGACGAGCCGCTCGATCCCAGGCAAATCGCGAGAAGACACGCGCTGACCGACAGTCGCCGTGTGATGCGACCTCGGCTCACGCCATATGGCCACCCTTGTGAACGGGCAGCTGGATCCGACATCGCGCCCCCGAAGCGCTGGATCCGACAACGTGCGCCCCCGCACGGCCAGAGCACCAAGAACGTAACCGGGCTCTGTTACACCTAAATGACATCAATGGACGCTGTGTGATCTACCTCACACAAGAACGCCCGCCCTGTTGTTAACGTAGGCTCGCGCGCGTTGCACCCCATCCAAGTCACCGCGCGTAGGCTCCGATCGCCCACCCCATCCAAGTGCGAGGTCGGAGCCGCTTTATTTTTTGCGACGCGCCGTCAGCGCCGAGCCGCGGTCGGCGGTGCGGCCCGTTTCTTGCCAGAAAAAGCTATAGCGCCCGGTTGACTCCCAGATGTTCACCTCGGCCGAGCGTGGGCCCGATCTCCCCATCGTGCGACAGGAGGTCGGGCCGCCCCTCTGCGGATTTAACCCTGTTTCCACATAGCCGGGAACACGTGACGTCTCTGATAGTTGTGGCGATGCGCGCGAACATTCCCTCCCCGTTGCGCATAGAACCCCGGCCCCATCGCCGCCGCACCACGTGGGGCCGGGGTTTCTATTTCAGAGGGTATCCGGCGGCGGGGTTTGCCGAGGTGGTGGCGTCGCCGCTCGTCGGCGTGCAAGACGTCGGGGTCTGGCGCGCCAGCGGACCGAGATGAATCGCCACCGTCGTGCGGGTTTGCACCCTGTAGCGTTTCGATCTCAGCAGCGCAGCAAGCTCACTTACCGGCATCGACTGGAGAATTCCCAACAGACCTGGCGGCCGCGGCGGTGAGCGTGCCGAAGCCGGGCCTGCGAGCGGCTCGGGGTGAAATTCCCTGGGCCGACCCGCCATACCCAAGAGCGATTTGCCAGAATGCTGGGCGTTTCAGTCCGGGCCTGGGGGCGCCGGCGCTGGCGCGGGCGAAGCCCGGCGAGAAGCACCCGCCTGTGGAAGGTTCGGTAGCGCCGTCCGATCGGCGCGGCTGGGGTGCTGGCGATGGTTCAGCGCGATCCTCGGATCGTTTTTGATTGACTGTCCGGGCAACACTCACCCCGATCGTGGGACGATGAAACTGAACATGTTCGACTGAGGTGAGCAAGCACTTAGCAGTGATTTGGCGCCGAGAAGTCGGATTATCGGAACTAATCAGTCCGCTTGCTCAACCCCCCTTTTCGCCAACCTGTGCATCCATGGCGAAACGCTTGAGCGGCCTATCGATCTGTTCGCACAGGAGCAAGAGCATCAGCGCCCGCGCAATCCGCCCCTCTGCGATTTTTCCGGGATCGACCTCAGCCAACGCATGCGGCATATGCGGTCGGCAAGTCCTTTCGGTTTTCGATTGAGCGCGAGGTCAGCTCGTCATCTGCTGGCCGCTTCCAGGTTGCCGGCTGCCCACTCACGGACGAGAGAGAAAAACGTATCGGCGGCGACCCTTTCAGCCATGGATAGTCGCCGCGTGCGTCTGTAGGTTGAAGACAGTTCAGCAACTTGGTTAATTGCGGCATGATTTGTTGGAGTAACCGCGAATGACCGAAGTTGAGGTTGCGCGACAGGTCGCGATAAAAGCCTACACTGAGCATGCGCGAGCACTGCGCGAGCTTGCACTCATCAGGCAAAGCCGCAGCTGGAGATTGACGGCTCCGTATCGCTGGTTAGCCCGACGCCTAAAAGGGGAGGTTGCCCCTAAAGAGCGATCGCCCTACGAAGGCAAGGACCTTTCCAGCAGCTACTATCAGAGCCTTCACGACAGATGTGAAGGCTATCAACAGAACAATTGGTTGGTTGACCGGGTAGACGACGTTCTGCGTTGTGCTCCAAAAACCATTCTGGAGATCGGATGCGGCAACGGGCGATTCGCGCGGACCATCGCCAAAAGAGGTCCCGATGTAATTGCGTCCGACTGGGCCGCCTCACCCATGCTTCGTGATCTGCCGAGCAACGTTTCCTTCGTCAAACTCGATGTAGTTAACGACAATCTTCCAACGGCTGATCTCGTATGCTCATCTGACGTGCTCGAGCATTTCCATCCAAACGACATCGAGGCCGTTGTCAGGAAATTACATAACGCCGGCCGCTGCAACTATCACGTGATCGCTTGCTATGATGATGGTCATAGCCACCTAACCATAACTAATCCCGGCAATTGGCTTAATCTATTCGTGGCCTACTCAGATGAATATCGTCTGGTAGATATCGAAGCTCGGCGAAGCGATCCAAACCAGCTCGTGTGCGTTATATCGAACTTCTAGGATCAATAGCTCGTCCGGATTATTCACGGAGATCAGATTTTTGCGACGACTGCGGTCAATCAGGAACGCGTTTGCCATCCCCATCGGGACAATGTGCACACGTTTGATCACGCGCTTCACAGCCATTACACTTCGCTCCTTTACGCACAAATTAGGTGGATGGCGCTGCTTTGGTAAGACCGCAAACGTTACAAAGCTTGTCAAAACATGCGGTTTTTAAACGGCAGGGTCGTCGCTGTCGCGCAGCGGAGAAATGTCATGCCGCCTCATACAAATCACGTTC
>JASHRR010000831.1 GCA_030037185.1 Xanthobacteraceae bacterium
ATGGAAGGCGATGAGTACCGCCCCCGTGCCTTTCAGCGCGTCGCATACGAGCGTCGCCGCGGCAAGGTCCTTTCGGCCGGTGCGCAAGACGTTGGTGGCGCCAATATTGCCGGAACCGATCTCGCGGATGTCGCGCGTGCCCGCGAGCCGTGTGATCATGAGCCCGAACGGGATCGCACCCGCCAAGTAGCCGAACACAAAGGCGATGGCCCAGGTGGGCAGGGCGGTCAGAAGGGACTCACTCATTGCGTCTGCGTCCAGTCGCTGAGGTCATCGCGCGTGCAGTGTCGAAGGCGCAGCCAAATCGCATCTTGCGGAAGCCATCTCCTCCCTCCGCCGGCTTGCAGGCAGAGTGTCGCAGAGACAGCCTTCCGCAAGCTTGGGATTCACAGCCATGTCGAGAGGCGCCGAGCGCGCAATTGCGCGGCGGGGGGCCCTCTCCCCGCAAGCGCGCAGAGTGGCCTCATCAGAGGCGACCACGCTCCCCATAAACGGGAAGAGGTTTCGCTGTGCACGCTTTACAGATATTCATAACACCCTTACACATATTCATAAACCGTGCGCCCTGCGACGATGGTGCGCGTCACCCGGCCCTGCAGCCGCGCCTCGTCAAACGGCGTGTTCTTGCATTTGGATTTGAGTTCGGCGCGGTCGAGCACCCAGGGAGCATCCGGATCGAACACCACCACGTCGGCCGGACTGCCGGGCCGCAGCCTGCCGCCCGGCAGGCCGAGCAGCTCCGCGGGTCGAGTCGACATCGCCCGCAACAACACGGGTAGCGTGATGTCGCCACTGTGGACGAGGCGCAGGCTCGCGGCCAGCATGGTCTCGATACCGATCGCACCAGGCGCTGCTTCCGCGAAAGGCAGACGCTTGGTCTCCACGTCCTGGGGATTATGATCCGACATCACGGCATCGATCAGGCCAGACGCGACCGCCTCAACCAACGCGCCGCGGTCCGCCTCCGCACGAAGCGGCGGCGCGAGCTTGCAGAACGTCCGGTAGGAACCCACATCAATCTCGTTCAAAGTCAGATGATTGATCGAGGCGGCGGCCGTCACCATGAGACCGCGATCCTTGGCCCGCCGCAGCACTTCCAGCGACTCCGGGCAGGTGATCGAGGCCGCGTGATAGCGACCCTGCGCGAGCGCAACGAGGCGCAGGTCGCGCTCCAGTACCACGGTTTCGGCCGCTTTGGGCACACCGACGAGGCCGAGCCGGGCGGCGAATTCGCCCTCATTCATGACGCCTTCGCCGACCAGGTCCGGGTCTTCGGTGAAATGCACGATGAGCGCATCGAAATCGCGGGCATAGATGAGGGCGCGGCGCATCACCTGGGCGTTGGCAACTGTCTTTGCGCCGTCCGTAAAGGCGACCGCGCCAGCGGCCTTCAAGAGGCCTATCTCGGTCATTTCGCGCCCCTTGGTGGCTTTGGTGAGCGCCGCCATCGGATGGACATGGACGATCGCGGTGTCGCGGGCCCGGCGGAGCACGAAATCCACCATGGCGGGCTCGTCGATCGCCGGGCTCGTGTCTGGCTGCGACACTATTGTGGTGACGCCGCCCGCGGCCGCGGCCTGGCTCGCCGATGCGAAGGTTTCGCGATACTCGGCGCCCGGCTCGCCCACGAAGGCGCGCATGTCGATGAGACCCGGCGCCGCTATCTTGCCACGGCAGTCGACCACCTCGGTGCCTTCCGGCACGCCGGCTGCCCCGATACCGCGCTTGGCGTCGCGGACGACGCCGTCGGCAATCAAGAGATCGCCTTCGATGTCAAGATCGCGCGACGGATCGATGATCCGGGCGTTGGTGAGGAGGATCGGACGGCGGTCAGAGAACGCGTCACGCATTCGGAAAATTCCGCGACAGCGCTTCGAGCACCGCCATACGCACCGCCACCCCCATCTCGACCTGTTCGCGGATCAGGGACTGGGCGCCGTCGGCAACGCTCGAGTCGATCTCGACGCCACGGTTCATCGGGCCGGGGTGCATCACCAGCGCGTCGGGTTTCGCGTAGGCAAGCTTCTTCGCATCGAGGCCGAAATAGGCGAAATACTCCTGGCTGGAAGGCACCAGCGAACCGTTCATGCGCTCGCGCTGCAGGCGCAGCATCATGACAATATCGGCGTTGCGCAACCCCTCGCGCATATCGCGGCAGACCTCGACGCCGAAATTCTCGATGCCGGGCGGCAACAACGTCGATGGGGCCACCACCCGCACGCGCGCGCCAAGCGAATTGAGCAGAATGATATTGGAACGCGCCACCCGCGAATGCGCGATGTCCCCGCAGATCGCGATCGTCAGCGCCTCGATCGGTCCCTTGTTGCGGCGGATTGTGAGGGCATCAAGCAGCGCCTGAGTCGGATGCTCGTGGGCACCGTCTCCGGCATTGATCACGGCGCAATCGACCTTGCGGGCAAGAAGCTCGACGGCCCCCGAGGCATGATGGCGGACCACCAGAATATCCGGACGCATGGCGTTGAGGGTGATTGCGGTGTCGATCAGCGTCTCGCCCTTACGCATCGAGGACGAGCCCACTGACATGTTCATGACATCGGCTCCGAGCCGCTTGCCGGCCAGCTCGAACGAGGACTGCGTGCGGGTCGAGGCCTCAAAGAACAGGTTGACCTGGGTGCGGCCGCGCAACGACGCACGCTTCTTCTCGATCTGGCGATTCAGATCGACAAATTCCTCGGAGAGGTCAAGCAATCCAACGATTTCGTCGGGCGAAAGCCCCTCTATCCCCAGCAGATGGCGGTGGTGGAGAACGAAAGTGGCTTTCGGGGCGATGTTCATTAAAGTGGCTCCTATAGGAGCATTTGGGGGAGCCGGCAAGGGCGCCTTCGAAATCGTCCCCAGGGTTCGAGCCCAGGCGGACGCTCGAGATTTCGCCGCTATTTCGGGCCCGGGCACTAGAGGTGGCGGCTTGCGGGCGAGGGCAGGAAGGTGCGTCCAGGCTTACGCTATCAACTCGGACGGGGGCCCGGTTGTGCCGATTGGTAGACGACACGATGGCGCAGGGCAGACGACTCTGCAAACCAGCCGCGCAGCCGAGCTGGAGGGGTGGGGTGCGGTGTCATGGCGCAGGCGGTGCAAAGACGCGGAGGCGGTGGCCGTCCGGATCAAGGGCCACGAAGGTCAAGCCGAAATCCATGGGCGGTATACTGACCTTGATCAACGCGAACGCACAGGCCATATGGCGGTCTGTGAGCGAGGCCGAGAACGCCTTCGGCGTTCCGCACGACGGATGACGGGCCGAAGGCTACGATGAACCTCCACCACGACGCCTGCCCGCACCGGCATGACGTCAGCGCAGCGTCGGTTGCTGAAGGCACCAAAGATCCGGTCTGCGGCATGACAGTCGAGCCAAGGCGGACGCCGCACACCGGCACCTATTCCGGTGCAGACTATTTCTTCTGCTCGGCGAGCTGCCGAACAAAATTCCAAGCCGACCCTGCCCGCTACCTCGATGCCGGGAAGCTCGCGCCGAAACCTTCAGCGGCTGATGCGATCTATACCTGCCCGATGCATCCGCAGATTCGCCAACCCGGCCCGGGGAGTTGCCCGATCTGCGGCATGGCGCTCGAACCGGAGATTGCGACCGCACACGCCGCGCCGAACCCGGAACGCATCGACATGGAACGGCGCCTGTGGATCGGCCTTGTGCTTGCCGTGCCGGTGGTGATCCTCGAAATGGGCGGGCATCTTGCAAGTCTGCATGTTGCCGTCCCACCAGCGTTCTCAACGTGGATCCAGTTCGCGCTGGCGACGCCGGTCGTGCTGGGGGCCGGCTGGCCGTTCTTCGTTCGCGCGGCGCAATCCCTGCGAACGCGCAACCTCAATATGTTCACTCTCATCGCGATGGGCACCGGCGTCGCGTGGCTCTACAGCGTGGCCGCGACGCTGGCGCCGTCGCTGTTTCCGGCCGCATTTCGCGGCGTCGACGGCACGGTGGCGATCTATTTCGAGGCTGCCGCCGTGATTACGGTCCTGGTCCTGCTCGGGCAGGTCCTGGAGCTGCGCGCCCGCGAACGGACCGGCGGAGCGATCCGCGCGCTCCTTGACCTTGCGCCCAAAACCGCGCGGCGCGTTCGCCCGGACGGCACCGACGAGGATATCGGAGTGGATGCGGTCGCGGCCGGCGATCGCCTGCGCGTGCGCCCGGGCGAGAAAGTGCCGGTCGATGGCGAACTTATCGAAGGCCGCGGCATTCTCGACGAGTCGATGGTCACCGGTGAATCGATGCCGATAACCAAGAGCGCCGGCGCATCATTGGTCGGCGGTACTCTCAATCAGGACGGCAGCTTCGTGATGCGGGCCGACAAGGTCGGCAGCGAAACGCTGATCGCGCGGATCGTCGAGATGGTGGCGCAGGCTCAGCGCAGCCGCGCGCCGATCCAGCGCCTCGCCGACCAGGTCTCAGGCTGGTTCGTGCCGCTGGTGATTGCGGTCGCGGTTATCGCCTTCGCGGCGTGGGCGACTTTTGGACCGGAGCCGCGTTTTGCCTTCGCTCTGCTGGCCGCGGTCTCGGTGCTCATCATCGCCTGCCCATGCGCGCTTGGCCTGGCAACGCCCATGTCCATCACGGTCGGGATCGGTCGGGCAGCCCGGGCCGGCGTCCTCATCAGGAACGCGGCCGCGCTGGAGCGTTTCGAGAAGGTCGACACCCTGGTGGTCGACAAGACGGGCACGCTGACCGAAGGCAAGCCGAGGGTCGTCGCGGTAAAGCCTGTGACCATGTGGAGCGAGGACGCGCTGTTGCGGCTCGCCGCGAGCGTAGAGCGCGGCAGTGAACATCCACTCGCGGCGGCGATCGTGGCGCAGGCCCAGGCGCGCGCGCTCACGCTCGCCGAGGCCGGCGATTTCAGCACTTCTGCCGGCAGGGGCGCGGTCGGGACCGTCGAGGGCCGGCGCGTCGTCATCGGCAACGCCCGCATGATGGACGAGGCCGGCGTCGACATCACGGCGCTCAAGGCCGACGCCGAAGAGCTGCGCCGGTCGGGCGCGACCGCGCTGTTCGCAGGTGTCGATCGAAGCGCCGCCGGGGTGATCGCCATTGCGGATCCCCTAAAACCGACAACGCCAGATGTGGTCGCGGCGCTGCGCAAAGCCGGTGTGAGGATCGTCATGCTCACCGGCGACAACCGCACGACGGCGGAGGCCGCCGCACGCGAATTGGGGATTTCCGAGGTCGAGGCCGAAATCCTTCCCGCGGACAAGGCGCGCGTGGTTGAGAGGCTGCGTAGGCTCGGACACGTCGTCGCCATGGCGGGAGATGGGGTCAATGATGCGCCGGCGCTCGCGGCGGCTGATGTCGGTGTGGCGATGGGAACAGGTGCGGACGTCGCGATTGAAAGCGCCGGCGTCACGCTGCTGAAGGGCGACCTTACGGGCCTCGTGCAGGCCCGCCGCCTGTCACAAGCGACAATGAGCAACATCAGGCAGAATCTGTTCTTCGCTTTTATCTACAACGCCGCCGGCGTGCCGATCGCGGCCGGTGTGCTTTACCCGATCACCGGCGGGTTGCTGTCGCCCGTTATCGCGGCGCTCGCCATGTCGCTGTCATCGGTGAGCGTAATCACCAATGCGCTGCGGTTGCGGTTTGCAAGTCTCGCGGTAACGCAATGACCGGTACGTGATTAAAAAAATACCAGGCTGTAGGCGAAGGTGCAGCGCCCCTACGCAGCCCAACGATACTAGGGGTGACCCCTGTGGTCACCCGCCCCGTTGCCAGGGGACGCCGATCAGGTCGCGGGCGATCGCAAGGCTCACTCCTGCAGCCGGAAAGGCTGGAGTGGACCCCTTGGATTGCGGCGCTTTGGCAAATGTCATAGACTTTAGGTAGGAAAATCGCACAAATTTGGAGACTTAAGCATGGGCAAGAAACTCGTTTTGGAAACAACCGCACCATTCCAGGGGCTTGCCGAGCTTGTCGCCTACGACGAGGGCCTCTTCGAGAAGGAAGGGCTCGAGATCGAGTGGGCGGATCGCGAAAGGGATGTCGACAAAACTGCCCAGCTGAATATTACCAGCCACAAGGGCGTGAACCCGTTCTCCAGCCATGGCAAGCTGCTGGAGCAAGGCAAGGCCGATCTTTATAACGCTTGCGAGTGGGGCAATTACTCCCGTGTCGGCCACACCAGCGTTGGCAGCCGGCAGATTGGCCGCCGTTCGATCGTGACCTTTGCGGCCCTGGTGGTCAGGGGGGATTCGCCGGTCCAAACCCCGCAGCAACTTGCCAACCGGCAGATCGGGGTACCGTTCTTCTTCGGCACGCATTATCTGACATTGCAGATGCTGGAGGGCTTCGTTCCCCGCGATCAGATCAAACTCGGCCGTGTACCGAACGGCTCGCGTTACCGCTTCAATCTCCTCATGAGCGGCGAGGTCGAGGCGACGACACTGACCGAGCCTTATGTCTCGCTCGCGGAAAAGAAGGGCTGCCGCCTCCTCGTCTCGGCCTTCCATCACGGCACCGAGGTGGCGTCGGATCGGGTCGATGCCGAGACCTACGGCGCGTTCAACCGCGCGGTGCGGGAGGCGGTCCGCCGCATCAACGCGAACAAGCGCGCGTATCTCCACTACTTCATAGATTACCACAAGAACGATCCCGAGATCGCCAAGCTCACTATCGAGGATCTGCGCGAGGGTCGGATCTATGTAGTCGATCCGGCGCCGATCCCGAGCGATGAGTTGCAGCGGACCTTCGACTGGATGAAGAGCTGGGGATTCCTCGAAGACGTCTCGGACGCGAAGCAGCTGATCGATATGGACGTGCAGGTGCACGGACACGAGAAGGCAGATCGCGCCGCGGTGGCCTAGACCGGACGCGGTACATTGCGCTGTGCGGGGTGGGCGCTTGGCCTTCCCGCCCTGCATGTGCCTAGTGGTGGCGGCATTCGAGCGCGATCGGCCTTGTAGCGAGCGCCCAAGCCGCGATAGATTTCCTGCGAGAGCAGCAGCCTCCAGGCTTGGTGGCCGGGAGGGCATCCCTTCCAAGGGCAGAGTAAACCCAGCGCTGTGGATAGGATTGAATTACGTTCCGCAGAACATTTCGTCAATTTCGGCGTGTCAATCGTCAGGGCGTTGTGTCGCGAAGGCGTCCGGTCTTTGGTCATTGATCGGATCAAGGCCAAAAGCCCCTGCTTCGCCGAGCAGCAAGCCCTTGGAGATGCGAAAACCCCTCCAAACGACCAGCCCCCGCATTCCCGGCCTGAGGCCCCCGGCTGCGATCATTGGGGGGTGGGGGGAACCGCCGGCCCAAACCCACCTTAGCCGAACCTTAGCCGCGGTAAGCAGGGTCAGCCGCAGGGCGGTGATGATCCGACGCGCACCGGCGAGGTCGCGTCTGATACCTGAACAGCATGATCCGATCGCGGGACGTTCCGGGGGTCACGTCACGCACATGGCGGCAGGGCTACATTTATGATGAAACATGGTTCGCTGGAGTTAGCGACGCGGGGGGCTATATCGGGCAGGGGTTCGGCGCGCAACCCTCATCCGACACACGGGCCCTTGAGTTGGTGCGATCCCGCGATTGCGGTCGCCTATTTCCTTGCTGCGCAGCTGAGCTTTGCCTTATCGTGAGATCTGATGGCCTTGCCATGTTCTGATTTGGTTGGGAATGTCGTCGGCGTCCTGATTGCGGTCGGCCATAGTGCCAGTGCAACGCCATCAAGAACATCTTCGGTCTGGCTGGTCCGCATCAGTTGACGAAGCTCGTTCCGCAGTAAGTTCACTTCGTCTCGTCCCAAAAAGTACAGTTCAACGAACGCCGTAGCCGGCGAATTCCTCGGCGATGTCGGACTGGATCGACTTCGCCTCGGCAATATCGATAGTGCCGCCGGCGACATTGTCAGTCTTGATCTTGGCGAGACCGCGCCCGTAGAGCGAATTTGCCCGTTTGGGATCGAGCCGCAGCGCGGCGTCATAGTCGGTAATGGCCTTGCCGGGCTGCCCGGATTTCAGGTTTACCAAAGCGCGGCTGTCGAACGCGTCCGCATAGCTTGGGCGAAGCTGCAGAGCCGCGTTGCAATCGTTAAGCGCGGCTTGCAGATCACCGACTACCGCGCGCGCCCAGCAGCGATTGTTCAGGGCCTCGGCATCGCGCGGCCGCCGTCTGATCACGGCGTCGAAGTCCTTGATGGCACCGTCGTAATTGCCGTGAAACGCCAGCAAACGCCCGCGTCTGTCGACGGCTGCAACGTCGTTGGGATTAGCCGAGATTGCGCGATCAAGCTCGCCGATGATCGGATCTGCCGGCCCTTGCGCACGCGCGAGATTTGTCTCGCCCGCCAGTCCGATAGCCGCCATGTCGCGCGCACCGGGCGTCGCCTGATTCGGCGGCGCGACTGGCGCATCGATGACAGCGGAATTGGCCGGGACAGCGGGCTGCCCGGCCGGAGGCGAAGTCGATTCGGCCGGACGCGCGGCGGGGGGGGCCGAAATCGCCGCGAGGCGCTTCGCATTCTCCCTGACGGCGCGCGTCGAAAGCCAGTCGACGAGCCCGGCAACGTCTACCGTGCGCCGCGGCGAATCAATCGGCCCTTGCAGGCTGACCGCGATTTCTGGTCGGCGGGTATCCGTGTTGCCGATGCCGGCAGCCCCGACCAGAGTGAGCTTTACGTCAAGCGCTTGCGTGACCAGATCGCAACGCGCCGAAACCGTCAAATCGGCGCCCTCGGTGCGCAGCATCAAGGCGCTGAGGCTCGCCTTGCCGGCCGCCGCCGTGATCGCGCCGTCGCCCTCAACGGCAAGCGTTCCTCCCGCGAGCGCCGCCTCAATCCGTCGCCTGATCGCCATCGCCTCGATTGGCAAGCCTTGGTCAACGCTGCGGATGACCGCATCGAAGGCAGAAGGATCGAGCCGCGCAAACTTGCCGTCCTCGATGCTAAAGAAGCCCTTGCCCTGCAAAGATCCGATGATCGCGACCGGGCTTGGTCCGCGGCCCTCGAGGTCAGCATCCAAACTCAATCTGCCGGTCACCAGCCGGCCGTCGGTGTGGAATAACGCGGTCATATCAGCCTTCGTCAGCCTGACAAGACTCCGCGCGCGGAGATCATCTCCATCGCGTTGGAACGCGAGCCGACCGGAAATCTGGCCGCCTGCAATGTCAGCCGAGAAGGCGTCCAAGGCGATCTCCGACGGACCAAAATTCAGCACGCCGTGGAAATTCTCGGCGACAAGATGCGGCGCCAACATCGTCCGCATTGATGCTATCGCGATCCGTCCCCTAACCTGACCGAGAACACCGTCCGCGAACGGACCAGCCGGCCATGGCACTCCATCACTGGCGCGCTTCGCCGGCATGCCGACTGCCGCGGCGATCGCTGCGGGAATGTCTACGGCGCCAAGCTTTACGTCGCCATCGAGGCTCATCGTTGGCGACACGCCGATAATGAGGCGGCCTCCAATGTCGCTCGCAGCGACCTTGCCAGTTATTTGGTCGAGCGCGATCGTGCCATCGGCATAGTTCAGGCGGGCGGTGAAATTCGTCGGCAGCGTGCCGGCGCGGACGCGCATATTCGCCTGCGCAATAGAAACGACAAGATTAGCGGTTGGCGTTTGGCTTTGCGCTGTCTGGACTGACCCGTTGAGCGACACACTGAGGCCGCCCGCCGTTGCCTGCGCCGTAACGGTCATCCGGTCGCCGAGTCGTCCTGAAGCCTTGAAGTCGAACCGCCCGGCGCGCTCATCGACGCTCACCAGCCGATTCAGTCCGACTGCCTCGACCAAGGTGCGGCCGTCGCCAGCCTCGATGTGGCCGGCAACGACGACTTTTGCCGGTGCGGGCTGCGCCAGCGCGGCGAGCAGCGAACCGCCACCCGGCGCTTCGGCGACGCCCTGCAGGTCAAACGCAAACCCGTCAGCGGTGCCACCGATCTTGAAACTCAAGCCGGCGGGGATCCCCGCCTCGCTGGCGGCCAGAGGGTCGTTGGCGAGCGAGCCCCGCAGTCTGGCAGGAAGCAAGCGGGACGGCGTACGGCGAAGTGCGGCGGCGGCCGGAGCATTAAACGTCTCCACCAGCGCGGCCACGCCATCCGGCGCACGCACATCAAGATCAAGCGTGATCGCGCCGCGCGGCGCTAGCGTGCGCAGATCGATCGCGCCGGCGGCCGCGACGCGGGCCCCGCCGAAATCGTCGATGGCCAGCCGTTCGACCGCTAGCGACCGCTCGTCGAACCGCAAACGCATGTCCGCACCTTTGGCCTCGACGCCGGCGATACGCGCGCGCGCAACATTGAGGGAGAGCAATCCTTCATGCGGTAACGCAAGGGCGGCGTTGCCGGAGATGTGCCGCATGAGCGCATAGGCTCGGTTAAGGTCAATCTCGGACGCGCTCAGGATGGCCGATATCCGCCCCGGGCGGTTTGCGGTCGGCCCGAGATAGGAAAAATTGCCCTCCAGCGTGTCGCCGTTGAGCGTCGCCTTGAAGCGATCGAATGCAATGCTTTCCTGGCTCAGACGCATATCACCCTCAGCGCGGAATGGCCCGGCGAATGCGTCCCCACCGCTGCCGACGGTCAGCCACGACACGAGTGCGCGCGAGTCTCTCGCTTCGATATCGCCCCGGCCGGCAAACGAAGCGCCCCTAGCAGCGAGGTCGAGACGGCCTCGCAACTTGACCTGCGTCCCGCCCGGGGCGCGTAATTCGAGCGAATCCAGATCCCACGCCCTCCCCTCGCCCCGCAAACTGGCGCTCACGTATTGCAGCGGCGCTTCGGCAAGAGTCACCGCCTCCGCGCTGAGGCTAAGAGTCATGCGGATCGACGGCAGCACGGCCACGCCGAATTTGTCCGCCATGGTGCGCATTGCGACCAGTGGCTGGCGCCGCATGGTCGCTGGCAGGTCGAGCATGCGATCGAGATCGATCCTGGTCACCGCGAGCGTCGCGTCCAGTTCAGGCTGCGCCCGAAAGGTAAGGTTGGCGTGGCCGCGCAGTTGAACGGCGCGATCCTCCGACCCGTATTGAAGAGCGATCTCCTCCAGCATCACCGCCAGCCAATTGCCGCGTATTTTCGCGCTGACGTGCCATGGCTCGCTGAAACTTTGCGCGGAGCGGCGAGCGGCTTGCGACCACTGCAGAGCGCCCGCGAAATGCGGGATGCCACGCTCGATCCACAAGGAACTGTCCACCTCACCGAGGCGGGCGTGATCGACGGTGTCGACGAGGAGCCGCACTCTGATGGCGCCGTTTGCGGTTGGGCGATCCGCCGCGAGGTGAAAGAGGTAGATATCGCCATCGACCGCGACGGTGCCTTCGCCCTTGACCGGACCGAGGAGGGAACGCGCGTCGCCACTGAATCCCAATCTGTCGAGCAGGAATGAACGGCCCGAGCCGGTGGCCACAACGACCCGTCCCTTGTCGATGGCAAGATGGGCAATCGATACCGCGTGCGGATCGAAGGCGAACACCCCCTCCTCCCCCGCCCGCGGGGAAGGGTCGGCAGGGGCTTGCTCAGAGCCGCCGAGTCGAACCGAGAACTCGGGCCCGTCGAGGGCTACGTCAGAGGCCAGAAACTGGCCGCGCATGAGCGCGCCCAACGCGAGTTCGATTCGCAGCGTCTCGACCCGAATTCTGGCTGACTCATCAAGGCGGCCCAGCGCGATCTCACGCAATGTCAACGTCGGCGTCGGCAGCAGGCGCACATCGATCGGGCCACCGATTCGTACATCCAATCGGGTGAGACGAGAAATCTCGTTCTCGAAGGTGTCGCGATAGCGTCCCCAATCGACGAGCAGCGGGCCGACCAACGCCGTCACCAGCACAAGGATCAGTGCCATCGCGGCACCGAGCAACCCCCTCTGCATTGCGCTACCTCCGATCGACCCGAGGACGGCGGAGCTGAAAATCTCGACTGTCGTAATCAAGCACAAATTGCCAAACGTGTCTGCGCTCGAGACGCCGAAATGGGGCCTTGGCGGGAGTGCGGGACGGCAGCGTTGCCTGAAAAGAGGACCGCGGGCAACGCCGTAATGGCTGAACCCTTGCGATTCGGTGCGCGACTAAGGAGCGTCGACCGCACGGCGCCGCCCTTAGCAAGATCAAGCTTGAGTGGATTTCGGTCGCGTTGAATCGCACGCAGCGTCGTTGCCGGTCTTTTCCCTGTGAGGACCTCCCGCAGCCCTCCCCGTCCGTCGGGAAGGGTCGGGCAGGGGCAGGAATAAATCAGGCCGGGCAACCCCAGCCGCGCCCGGAAGAGAGGGCAGGTGTGTTAGCGTGACCCGAACTCGGTCTCGGGCAGATGGATCGGGAATTGCTGTAAATGGCATTTCCGATCCGCGTCGATGCAGGAAATGCTGAGGATGGACGGAGAGACGCGCATGACGAAAGCTCCTGGAATGTCCAAACGCCCCGCTATGGTGGCGGCGATGCCCATGTTGTTCGCGGTGTACGGCCCCGCCCTTGCTGGGGAGCCGCTGACGCAAGAGCAAATCATCAACGCCCTGACGCCGGCAAAGACCCGCAGCCTCACCTTGACGCCCGCCGAGAACGCCGCGACGCCGGAGCCACTCCTCGATTCTGTCAGGAATC
>JASHRR010000832.1 GCA_030037185.1 Xanthobacteraceae bacterium
GACCGCGGCCCATACGTCACCGGGCGCGTGATCGACCTCAGCCCGGGAGCAGCGCGCGTCCTCGGCGTCGACGGGCTCGCACAGGTGTCGCTGCAGGTCAATGGCCGCTCAAGCTAATTAGACTGCGGTCAGCCTCGCGCCCCGGACAAGAGGGTTCGCATCTGCGGACCCGATCCGGGGCCAGCGAGCAGCTCCGACGAGAGCGGCTCTGAGGAGCCCTCCGCCCTTGTGGGTATCGCTGATCGAGCTTGCCTCACCTCCCCCGGCCACGACAGACATCATTCTCGCCTGCCTGACCAACATGCAGCGCGGTCCACCGTCAGCGACAGCGGCCTGGCTGGCAGTCGGCCGGCCACACCAGCGGCCCTGACTCACACGTCGGCCATTGGCGTCTCAACGCACGGCGAACCCACCAAATTCCTCGATGAGGTCAGCAAAAGCAATCGTGGTGCGGTCTTCCGGATAGGGGCCGATGATCTGCATGCCGATCGGCAGGCCTTCGTCGCTGCGCCGCCATCACCATCGCCGGCAATCCCGCGAGCGTCGCAATGCCGTTCCACATGGATTGACCCACCCGATCGCTCTTCCGGCGGCGGCTCGCGCCGGTGCACAGAGGATCGAAATCATGCCGAATGGTTCACGCCCCTCCGGCAAGGGGGAGCGCCGCACTCCACGGGGCCGGTACGGCTCGACCCAGTTTCCGGCGGCCGATTACTCGCCTGTGAGCGGCGGCCAGGTTACATTCGAGCCCGGCGCTCGCACTGATGGCACACCCATCCGGTTGCTGATCGTCACGGCGGGCACAGGCTGGGCGGAAGAGAGGAGCGGCCACCAAGGAGACCACAAATGGAAATCAAACGAAGCGGTTCGCAGCCGTCCCGTACGGCTTCGGCAGAGTACTTCACCGGCGCAGTTCGCATTGACCCGCTGTTCCAGGCGCCTGATCCGGCGCGTGAGCAGCGCCAGCGTCACCTTCGAACCGGGGGAGCAAGCACCAACTGGCACACCGCTTTCCTCGGCCAGACGTTGATAATCACATTCGGGCTTCGGCTGGATTCAGCGACACCGGGTGAGAAGCACCGGCATGGCGCCACACCCGCCACAGCAATGACCCATATCGCAATTCAGGAAGCCCTGAACGGGAACGTCGCCGACTGGCTGGAAAAGATCAGCGCGAACGATACCGCAAGTGAGTTCACGCCGCGGGATGGCGCCGAGGGGGCGCGGCGACGGGGACCGAAGCTCATGCGGCAACACCCATCTACTTCCTGGCGAAAACGATCACCACACTAGGGCGGGAGCTCAGCTTGGGCGCAGCGAGATTGTTCGTATTGGGAGCTATGGCGGCGGCCGGTACGCGTTTTCCTACAGTCGTGAACTTCACTTTGGTCAGTTTCTCTTCGACGATCATCCTGCGTGCGATGGCATTTGCGCATCGTTCGGCAAGTTTTTGCCCTATTGCGGGTGGATCGCGGTCAGATTGGCACTCGATGCGGACCTGCCCCCTGGCCTCCTCGAAAATGAGATTCGCCGCCTGTTGGAAATAGTCGGCCGCGCTTGATCGAACCTCTGCCCTGTCGAAATCATACAGCTCATCGGCGGCGACCTCGATGTGGATTTCGCTCCCGAGGTCCTGATACGGCAACCGCTTATAGGTATCCGTATTCGTGTTCCCCGACAGCGGCATGCGGAACGACGGGCGAAGGGAATTGGGATCGATCCCAACGCCCTGCGCGCTCGCGTCGCTTGTCAGGGTGGCAAGCGAGAATAGGATCGGCAATGTTGAGCGGATCGTCATGGCTCCTCGCTTTACGGGCGACCTCGTCGAGTCGCATCGAGAATTAGTGCTGAGCATCCCGGTAAGCCCTCAGCGCCGTCTCGAGGCTCGGCCGACGCGCGCTTCGTGAGCACCGGGCTGGCGGCGCCGGTGTCGTGGCGACGTCCGACACGCTGACGTGCAATTCTGGGCGGCGACCGATCCTAAGGGGTTGCACTAAGGCGGTTCTGATCCCGATGCAACACTTTTCCACGATACGTCTTCCCAACTTTGGATTTTGATGTCCTCTAGCGACTAGCATGAAGGCGCGGTAGCCAAAGCGGCAGCCATCGCATGGTCAGGATTTTGAAGGCTCCGATGGTAATGAAAGCGACTGCCCGAGCAAAGGTCCGCACTGGGCAGCATAGCTGCTCGCGTAGTTTGATCGCGCGTGCCATATAAAACTCACTAAAGTGTCGTCCTCTGAAGTCATGCGTCAACCGATCAAGCTTCAGCCGGCCAGACGCGATGCCGGATATCTTGCGGCCATCATTGCGGGATTAGCAGCCGGCTTGATCGTCGTCCCCCTCAACGCCGCGCCGCAGCGACCCGTGCCGCTTCCACGGCCGCGTCCTGTTACGCTGGGCGCTCGATCGCTCTCGTCTCCGCCGGCGGCCGCGCCGAACCCCGACCTAAAGCAACCCGGCCAAATCGACCCAGCCGCACAGGATGGCGAAGCCTGCCTGGCACGTCTTCGCGCCGACGACATAAGTTTCGATATCCCCGCGATGCCGGTCGCCGTCAAGGCCTCGTGCGCTATCGAGGTACCGGTCCGCCTGAAGTCAATCAAAACGCGAGCCCGGACAGTAACCGAGGTGCATCTGCCGGAAGAGCCCGTCATCTCCTGCCAGTTTGCCGAGCGGCTGACTACTTGGCTCGGTAACCTGGTGGCCCCGTTGATCGCCGCCCGGATGTCGGCCGACCTGCGGGCTGTGCGCACCGGTCCTGGTTACGAATGCCGTAATCGCAATGGCGCTGCTACCGGCAAGCTGAGCGCCCATGCCGTAGGCCGGGCCATCGACATCTCCGAATTCGAGCTTTCGAGCGGCAAGTTCATTCCCATAAAGCCAGACGGAGACGAAACGGCGCGCAACGTCGTTGATACGGTCCGGACTGCGGCATGCGGATGGTTCACGACCGTGCTTGGTCCGGGCTCAGACGCAGCGCACACCGATCACTTGCATGTTGATATCGCACTGCACGGAACAAGTGATCGTTACCGCATCTGCCAATAAGGCGTCATGGGCAGCGGCTAAACTGTTTGCAAGTGTAAATATCGAGAACGGCGAGAAAGTCATGAGGACAAACAAGACGCTTCGTGTTTTTAGCGTTGCGGCGCTTTCGTTGGCGATCGCCGGCAGCGGCGGGTCCGTTCACGCCCGACGCGCGCCATCTCAACCGTTATCGGCGGCGGCAATCGGTCAGGTCGCTTGCTCGGCAACGACTGCGCCGCGCATGACTACAGCCGCGACCTTCAACGCCGAAGTGCTCCTCGATCGACTCGCTATATCGCCAGGCATCATTGACGGGAGAACCGGCGAAAATCTAGGGAAGGCGCTCGCTGCGTTCCAGCGCGCACGTGGTCTGTCGGCGAACGGAAAGCTCGATCGCACGACCTGGAACAAACTTTGCGAATCCACGAACGCGCCGGCCTTGATCGCCTACACGATCACGGACGATGATGTTCGCGGGCCATTTATGCCCGAAATACCCGGCGATCTTGAGGGCATGGCCCGCCTCAGCAAGCTCGGCTACCGGAGCGCGGCGCAGCTTCTGGCGGAAAAATTCCATACCAGCGAGGAGCTGCTCAAGCTGCTCAACCCCGGCAAGACCGTTGATCGCGCCGGGACGGTGATAACCATTCCCAACGTCGCCGACGGCCGGCCCGCCGGGCAGGTGCTCAGGATCGAGGTGGACAAGCCGGCCGGCACCGTTCGTGCATTTGGGCGTAATGATGAACTGATCGCCTTCTATCCGGCATCTGTGGGCAGCAGCGAGAAGCCTGCACCAAGCGGTACTTACTACGTTGGCCGGATTGTCAAAGACCCCACCTATCACTACGACCCGAAGTTCCAGTTCAAAGGCGTGCGAACCGATAGGGAACTCACAATCGCGCCGGGTCCCAACAACCCTGTCGGCCTGGTCTGGATCGATCTGAACAAGCCGACCTACGGAATTCATGGAACGAGCCATCCCGAGGGGGTTGGCAAAACCGGGTCGCATGGCTGCGTCCGGCTTACTAATTGGGATGCCCTTGACCTTGCCAAGCGGGTTCGCAAAGGCACGCCGGTCGCGTTCCTCGACGGGCCTCAAGCCATCTCAAGTCAATAGCGTATCCTCACACGTCCTCGCCAGAAAATGTTTATAGTGGACGGGCTCTCAGCGTTGCGCACATCGGCTGACTTCCGCAAAACGGGCGCATTGTTCGAACGGTCCGAGCAGCCCTTGGATCACCAAGGTATCGCGACCCTTGATGGGGACAAGCGGAGCACGGGCGGATGTACCTTCAGTTCGACCCTCGCGCGCGGACGCCCGATTATCCCGAACCTGAGGTCGTGAGCCGAACGGCGTGCCGCTCGCTGATGAAGATGAGCAAGGGCACGCTCTCGCGCGCTGTAGGCGTCGCAGCACCCGTAGCGAGACATTGACCGGAGCAAGGCAACGCCCCGTAGTCGCCTATTCTCCGAAATACTTCACAGCGATCTGGATGCCGTCGTCGTACATCTTTTGGTATTCGGGTTGAGACTGTTCACCACGCTTTGTGCTGCGATGGAAGAACTGGATCACATTGGCGATTGGGGTGCGAGGCGGCCGATCGAGCGCGTCGATCCGCGTCGTCGAGCCGACATCCACCAGGCCGTCGAGATCAAAGTCAGCCATGTAGTAGTACGAGGCGCCGATATATACGCCTCGCGAAGGCTCGTTGCGGATGCGGAGCATTTCCGCCCGGTTGCCTTCCGGTGAAATGTATTCATAGCACCACCGACGATCATCGAGCCTGATGCAGCCAGTTGTCGTCCCACCGCGTTCGAGCCAGACGCGCTCTGTCCTCGCCCGGCTTCTCGTCAGTGTTTCGGGATACGCCATTTTCACAGACGCCACCAGATTAATCACCTTGCGTACATCTTCGCGCTCGGCAGCGGAAACCGGAATACACACAGTGCCAAACAGCATGATTGCCAGGATCAGAGACGCAGGTTTCTGGACCATTGTGAATACCTCTCTTAATTCGTTGCGTACCGGTTTATAGAACGGCGGGTATCCTCTTCGATTTCTGACAGTCAAGATATACGAACCAGAAGCGCGTCATCACGGCATGTCGTTGGGCGCGTCCTCTTGCTGTTTAGTCAGGCACTTATTCGCCAAGATATTTGAGGGCAACCTGAATACCGTCGTCATAGAGTTTCTGGTATTCGGCTCTGAATTGATCACCGCGACCAGTGCCACGATGAAAAAACTGGGCGATGGTCGCTGTTGGCGCATAGGCCGGAAGTTCCATCCGTGTTGTACTTCCAACGTCCGCAAGACCGTCCAGATCGTAATCGACAACATAGTGTAATAGCTGGCCTACCTGTAATCCTTCCGCTGGCTCGTTGCGGATCCGCAGCATCTCCGTCCGCGATCCCAATGCAGGAATATGCTCATAACACCATCTCACTTTGTCATCGACACGCAGGCATGCGACTGTTTCGGCGCGTCCGTCGAGCCGTACGTACTCGGTTCGAGCGGCATCACGTTCGAACCCTTCCGGAAATGGCATTTTGACTGCCGCAATGAGGTTAATTACCGCCCGGACCTGTTCGCGTTCTGCGGCGGTGACCGGAGTGAAAGCAAACCCGCTTAACACCGCACTCGCGAGTATGATGACCTTGATCTTCTGTGCCATGAGAGATCCTTCCCTAGAGCATCCCTAGAGCGGAGTTAGTATCACTACGGTGCTACCGTAGTGATAATGTGCAACGCAGACGTGACGGCCTTCCAGCGGAAGGTATCGCGATGGACAACCCGGCGTCTGCAAGGGCCAAGCTTCGATAGACGTGGACAGGCTCCAAGGATCAAAGAGCACGGACTCCTGGCCACGGTTTTGGCGGGATGATCCTGCCAGCGCGGCCACTTGAGCAGAGGCAGCCAATTGACGCACCCGGTCCTCCTCATTCAAGTCTACGGCTGTCTGTCCTGATGCCTGCGGCGTTGCCGGGCGCTTTGATGTTTTCGAAATACTCATCGACCAGCATCGTATCGAGCGTTGTAGAACCAGATTGAGTTTCCGTATGGAATACCAATGCGTGAAAGATGTACCTTATTACCGGATCGGAGATAAATTTAGTTTCGCAAAGACTTCTCCGGCAGGTTTGATGCTTTGAATTTGGCCAGTCTTGACTCGGCTCGCCGCGGCCTGAGACCCTGAGAACCACAATCGTCTTCCACGATCTCCGGAGCACTTTTCAACATTAGCCTGGTGCATCCCATGTTGTCTCCCAGCGACTTTCGACGTTCGACCGGTAGAACAGTTCGAAGCGATCGGTGGGCGGGAAGGGGGCGCAGCCGTACGATCGGGTGAGTGGTGCGGCGCTCGACGATCATGTAGGTGCCGCGACTTGGCTTGATGTCGAATTTGCTGAAGTTGAATTGACTACCGAGTCAATTTATCGCGGTCGGGCAATCCCGAAAAGGCAGCCCGTTGCTGCGAATCGCGACCGAAATAACCGCTTGGCGCGGCGACGATAAGCCAGACTGCCACGACTGGCCTCATTAAATTCCCGCTACCGAAACTGCGCCCCAGTGCTCCAGCCAGAACGAAGTTTGGCTTGGTGGTGAAGGGGGGGGTGAAGGAGCGCGCCCCGAGCTTGACGGCCAGAGCGCCAGCTCGCATAAGCAGGGCGCTGTTCTTTTGGATAGTGCCTCCGGCAAAGCGGAAGATGCTGGTCGGAGAGCGAAAACGGTAGGCCCCCGGAGACAGAGCGTCTCGTCCGAGCGAGTGCCGCCCATTTGATCGGGGCCCGGCCCTTGGCTGTGAGGCCGAGAAACTCCACCCAGAGCGCGTGCGCTTGGGTAGACGTAGTTCATTCAAACCTCACCCATGAGGGCTGCACAACTGCTGCACAACCATAGGCTCTGGACTGGTTGATGATTGGCCGTTAAGCTCTGGTAGCAGAGCTTAATCAATGGGGCTCGGGCGCGCCCATTCAGAAAGCTGGAGCCACAATGGGCATCCGCCGGGGCAGCGATCTCCTGAGCTATGAGATCGTCCAGGAACAGGCGTCGGCGCTCGGGCGTCTGGGACGTGACCTGGAGGCGGCCTTGAAAGCTCTGCGGGAGTTCGATGCTGTGCATGCGCATTCGGGTGTATCGTGCGGGGAACGGCAGGAACTGGTGATCGCAGCGAGCCATGCGCTGTGGATGTTCGTGGTCCAGCGCGAGGCCTGCGGGATGCGCGAAAGCCGCGCCCTGATGCGCGACTATGGGGTGCCCGCGGAGGTACAGCAGCGGATGGGTTATCATCCCACATGCTGCCCCGCCTGAGTGCCCCTAATACGCGAGCTACTGTGGCGCCACAGAGCCAATGTCAACCCGCTGCCCAACGGTTCAGCCTGCGGGTTGAGCGATGTAGCGGACCTCCGTTTTGAACCCCCGACTGCGAGCCTTCCGCCTCTAGCAAGACCTACACGGAATACGAAACACCGATGTTGTGATCGGCAGCGATTCCGCCACAGCCGGCGTCGGTGAGTGTGTCCGCGACGCGTTTCCGGACGGTTCACCAAGCTATTGATCTGATGGCGCGCGCGGTTGGCGAAATGCTCGCCAGCTTATTCGATTGGTCTGATCGCATAGTCCAGCGATCGAGAAGCCGAGGCAGATCGGCGATTATGGCGACAGCACGCATGTCGGCTGGACCGTATTCTGCACCATCTCAAGTTTCAGCCCGACAGCCGATCTGACCGCAGTGACACTAGCTTCTGCGCTCAAGTTGCATGCGGATTCCGTCGCGCGGACCGCTGCGTTACACGATGCAAGAGAACGATGTCCTGCCGGGGGGACGAGTTTCAACCGATAGCGCGGCGCCATGGTGCGACGAGGCGCGAAACCCCTGTCAGCGCAAGCTGCGCGCCGATGCAGGTGCGCGGGCCGCCCCCAAACGGCAGATAGGCGAAGCGCGGTCGCGTCGTGCTTTTTCTCCCGTGAAAACCGTTCCGGATCGAAGCGACCGGGCTCCTCCCACAGCATACGGTGGCGACCCAGGGCAGAATAGCAATCTGGGTCCCTTTCGCTATGGGACGGCCGCAGATCTCGTCGGCCTCGCGGGCGACTCGCCTCTACCTTGGCAGAAATGAATGATGGATACGCAGTCGGAGCCTGTACAATTGGCCCGGAAGACTACACCGCGATGATCCTGGCCAGGTGGGAGGAGCTGTGGCTGCTGATTAAAGCTGACCAACCCATCCGGCCGTCGCCGGGTGCTAAGCCTCAGCCTCTTCTTCAGCCACATGTTCCCTGCCTGAGCATTGCGGGCTTGGCCGCTATTATTCGTGGTCCCCGCAATTCTGGTATATCGCCAATTCGAAAAGGTGCGGTGGCTCTCCGAAGAACGAAGTCAATTGAAAGATCGGGGCTATTTCCGAAAACTGCGTTTGAAACCTTAAGACGATTGTGGGATAACGTCATCAATTTCTGCATGGGTGAGACCTGAAGGCTCGCGGCGACCAAATCGCGTCTCCAGATCCCGAACGATCCTCGAAATGTTGCGGCGCAGCGTTTTTTGGCCGGAGCGGTCATGCTGCATTCCGATACTCTCTCTCGCTTTACCGTGGCGCTTGAGCTAGTTTGAAAAGGAGCTGCCGGGGCGTGCGATGGTTTTGCGGGCAACGCATCCACCGCTCCATGCGTTGTGGGAATTACGGCCCAATTCGAAATAGGGGACGTCCGTTGGCATCCACAGATTCCGGTGCAGGTCGATCACCTAACGAGCGAGGGAGGTTAAGCATGTCGAAACCATCTTTTGCCGCAATGGCATTGGTTGCAGTGGTATTCTGTCCGGGTGCGGCATCGGCACAACGCACTGTTGGCACCTTAACCGGCGTCATCACCGATGCGGCGGGTTCGGCGGTGGCGGGGGCCTTCGTTCAGATGAGGAACGCGCAGCGCCGTCTCAATTTCATGGTCATCACGCAGGAGCAGGGTCAATATTCAATCGATAGGCTTCCGGCCGGCAAATACGTCGTGCAGGCGATCGGCGGAGAGTATCAAAGCGCTCCGTCGAACCCCGTCGAGGTGGCGGCCGGCAAGGCATCGTCCATCGATCTGTCGCTCACGGTAGAGCGCGCGCCGGCGCTACCGCCGGCGTGGCCTGGACGCTCGCCCGGCGAGCGCGGCGCCGAAGCCGAGGCGGCCGTAGGCGGCGCCGGCCCTCGTTTGGCCGATGGTCAGGGAAAGGCCATCATTGAAGCGAAATGCATGACCTGCCACGATGCCCAGCGGATCGTCCGGTCGCGTGCGAACGAGTCGCGCTGGCAACAGGTCCTGCGCACCATGACGCTTTATGCGGAAGGTTCGACGCTCGCAAAACCACTCTCCGGCGATGAGGAAAAGGTTCTCCTGGCTTACCTTTCGACCAACTATGCAGCCGCTCCAGGCAGCGCAAGGCCAAAGCCCGATCCCTTCAGCCGTCTCCCGCGTACGCTCCTTCCGCCGGACGCGAGGCGCTACATGGTGGTCGAGTACGAACTGACCAACCCAAGGGCTGAGCCCCACGAGGTGGCGGTCGATAGTGAGGGCAATGGCTGGGTCTCGCAGCGCGTTGGCGGAAAATTAGGTCGGCTCGATCATGAAACACTCACTTACGTTGAATACGAGCCGCCAGCTGGCAGCTCGCCGGTCGTCCGCCTCAACGGGATTCGGCGCGGCAATACCGGCGAGCTGTGGATGGTCGACGGCGGCCCCAACCGGCGCTGGTTCAGCTTCGATCCGAAGTACGAGCGGTTCACCGCCTATAACCTGCCACCGACGCGCAGCGGCAACGCCACCGGCAATACCATGCGCGTACATCCGGACAACACGGTATGGCTCGCGGCGATCGCCTCGAACCAAGTGATCCGCCTTGACCCGGCGACCCAGCAGTTCACCATTTACGACGTGCCGGTCGGCGTTAAGAACAACAAGAATGCTACCCCCTACGGGATGGCCGTCGGCGGCGACGGCAACATCTGGGTCGTAGAGAATGCCTTCGACCAGATCGCCCGCATCGACCGTACGACCGGCAAGTTCGACGAGTTTCCGCTCAGCGTGAAAGATCCAGTCGCCCGCAAGCTCGGCGCCGACTGGGACGGCAATTTATGGGTGGGTCTGCACGGTGCAGGTGAACTGCTGCGGGTCGATTATAAGACATTGAAGATGACGGAATTTGCGCCGCCAAGCAAAGATGCCGGTGTCTATCTCGCGGAACCAGACCTCAAGAACCACCTGATCTGGACCACACTCCACCAGGTCGACAAGCTCGCGCGGCTTGATCCAGCAACGGGGGTCTGGACCGAGTACCCGCTCATGTATGCCGAGACCGACGTGCGCCGTATCGATCTCGATCCGACCAATTCGAACCGGGTTTGGTACTCGGGTGTGCTGTCGAGCCGAATGGGCTATATCGAGTTGCTACAATGACCTTATGGGGGCGTGCAGTTAGCTCCGGTCAATGATCCGAACGTCGGACATTGCCACTTCGCGTTCATGCCGCCGCAGGGCGATGCGCAAGGAGGCGGAGCGGCCCATTGCTGGCCTCTCCGCGCGACGCCATTCGATCGCAGCCACAAGGGTCGCCGGTGCGACGCGATCAGGAGGCCGCCCAATCGCACGCCCGGGCGCATATTCGCGGTAGACGAGGATTGCTCCCCGCCCCCCGCGCAGATCCCGGCGATGCGCCGCTAACGCACCGGGCTCCTCCGCGTCGAAGCGGTGACCGGGTAGCTGGTGCAGCGTCCTAATTGGCGGAAAGAAGCGGGCGACGAGCCTGGCGGGCAAACTGGCAGCGGCGCTACCATTCGTGGGGCGAACGATGTTGGCAGCGTCTATCCTGTCCCGACCGGCGACACGCCGCCCATCGCGAGGTCATGCCAATTCGGAGAGGCGCTCATGACCCTGAGCGACCGTGCGGCCTTCGCGCGGCGCGCCACATCTTACCACCAGCCCTGGCCGCCCCGCCGCCGCGTATTGCTAGATTGGGTGTCCCAATTGCGTTGGAAAAAGGCGCCGAAGCCATCGTCGCCCCAGACATTGTCGCTCGGCTGGCGCGTCACAAAGCCGCCCTGGGGCTGGTTGTTCAGCACCGCGACGAACTCGGTGCGATAGTTGGTCTCGCTGCTTAGAGGCTCATCCGAGACGATGATCGAGGATCGCGGCAATACGGTCGGCGCGACGCGATCCAGCACATCCTGCGGGACGGTGATGCGGTCGAGCGCGTCCTTGGCGTCGTCCCCGTTATCGATCGTGACGGCGGTCCAACGCAGGCCCGCGCCATTTCGCGCCACCGCCGTGAACACGTGCGTGCCGATCGGCTTGTTAGGATTGCGGATCGTAACCGGAACCTCAATGGTTGCATCAAACACCTCGCCCCCGCCCGGCCACCGTTCATGCGTGTTGCGCCGCACGTAAAGCTTCTGCGTCGCGCGGCTGATGTAGACCGAGACCGGCTCGAGCGCGAGCTTACCTTCGTTGGCCGCCTTCGTGGCGTCGGCCTTCTTTGTCTCGGCCGCTTTTGCGGCATCCTTTGCGGCGGCGGCGGCGGCGAGCTTTGACGTCGCCTCGGTCTTCGCGGCGTCGAAATGCGTTCCCGCTTCCGCGGCCTTGGGGGCTGCCTTCTGCTTCAACTCCTCGGCCCGCGCCCTGGCCTGGTCCGTCTTCGCGGCAGCGAGCGCCTTGTCGGCGTACGCGAGCCCGGCGTCGGCCCGGGTCTTAAGCCATTCCAGCCTGCGCAGCGACGCCGTAAGCGATGCTTCCTCGCGCGCCGCTGTCGCGGCGAGCTTCTTCGCCTCGTCGGCCGTCTCGGAAGCCTCCGCGGCCTCGCGGGCGAGCGTCTCGGCACGCGCCCGAGCAGCCGCGACGGCCTCCCCGTTCGGCACGAATAACGCCGGGTGCGAAAACTCGACCGGGGCCGCATCGTTCGGCGAGATGATCACCCGCATCCCGATCCACGTCTTGTCGAACAGCTTTTCCGCAAAACCGTAGGGCATCCGCACGCAGCCGTGCGACGCCGCATACCCGGGCAGCGGCCCACCGTGCAGCGCGATACCGTTCCAGGTGATGCGCTGCATGTTCGGCATCCAGGCATCGTCATAGAGGGTGGAGTAGTGAACCTTGTTTTTCTCGATGACAGCGAAGACGCCGGCCGGCGTCTCGCGTCCGGCGATGCCAGTCGACACCGGCGCGCGCAGGATCCAGCCGTCGGCGTCGTAGAAAGTGACTTGCTGGGACTTGATCGACACGATCGCCATGATGGGCTCGGCTGCATCGCGCGACGCCGTCGCCTCGGTGGGCGCGGGGCGCGCCTCTCTCGCCGCGGCGCCGGCGATCGGCGCCATCAGTGCGGCCATCGCCGCGAGCGTCACAATAGCGGAAGGCCCCCAACGCCGCCTCACCGCGGTAGTAAATCGATTTACCATGCCATGCCCCGGTTGAGATGCCTGTCTGCGCTTAAGTAGATCAAGTGTCAGATCGCGATTTTTGGAACGCGGCCATCCACGCCAATTTACTGAGACTCGGCACGTTCCCGTGGCAAGTCTCTTTATATACGACAGCGCGCGCAGGAGGAAGGGTTGGCTGGCGGCTGAAATTGTGCTGAATGCGAAGTCCGGATAGACCGCCGAACAAGTCCGCTTCTCGGGGTAAAGCCGGAAACGGCGAACGGCCCGTCCAACGACGCATTTAACCGATGCCCGACGCTTTGTCCGACTACCACTGGCTGGCAACAACGGCGGCCCGAGACAGCGAAAGCGTCAAGCAAGATGGCTAGGGTTAAATCATTAACCATGTTGAGAGCCCATGGGTTGGTCTGATTCGGGGGACCAACCGATGGAGCCAAACGCCACTTTACGTGAACTGCTGTACGCACGTTGGCCTCGGATCATCGAGAGTTCACCTGAGAAGAAGCAAGGCTGGTATTGGGTATCACGTGGCGCAGATTTGGGTTCAGGTTGGCGATTATCGAGCTGCCACCGATGCGCTCGAACGAGCAGAAAGCTCGGGCGCTTATGACTTCCAGGGTATCAACCAAGTTTACAATTTGAATATGACGTCAAGAATATGGTTAGAGATGGGAATGATAGATCGAGCGCTTGCAGCAACCCCCAACGCAAATTCAAAATCGAGGCCTGTAACAATAAAGATCGACATCGCCTGATCGCGGCGGGGGATAAACATAAACCGCTGATCATACTTGATGAAGCCCTAGCCCATATCCATGCACTATCGAGTGCAGGTTCGCCGGAACTCCGCTCGCCAACGGCATTTTTGCTATTGATTCTGAGGTTACGGCAAGATG
>JASHRR010000833.1 GCA_030037185.1 Xanthobacteraceae bacterium
GGTATAATCGAGCATGTTCTTGGCCACTCCAAACTATCGGCCGACGCTAGTCCAGCATTGGTTGGCGGTCCAGGTCGAACCGCAATCTCGCACGGCCCCAGGCGCATGGCCAACCCCATCGCCGAGGCGCTTGCATTTACACGCCGCCCGCGCGAGTCTGTCGCAAAGCCAAACGCAACGTGGTAATCGGGCAGGCAGCTGTGGACGACATCATTTCGCGACAAACGGCAAAGCAATTCAAATGGGTCGGGACCCGGCCGATTCGTCCGGACGGCGTGCCGAAGGTGACGGGGCGCGCGCTGTACGGCTCGGACCTGGCGATGCCGGGTATGCTGGTCGGCCGCATCCTGCGCTCCCCCCATGCCCATGCGCGCATTCGCTCGATCGATATCTCGAAGGCGGCCGCGCTCCCCGGCGTCAAGGCCGTGGTGACCGCCGTGGACTTCCCGGAGCAGAAGTTCGAGTATGTCGGCCCGGAACGCGTAGCGCAGAATTTCTGGCATATGACGCGCAACATCATGGCGCGCGAGAAGGCGCTCTATGAAGGCCATGCGGTGGCAGCGGTGGCAGCGGTCAGCAAGACGATTGCTGACGAGGCGCTGTCGCTGATCGCGATCGACTACGAGGTGCTGCCGCATGTCATCGACGTTGATGAGGCGATGAAGCCAGATGCGCCGCTCCTGTTTGCCGATTTGATCACCCGCGGCGTCGAGCCGCCGCCCAAACCCTCCAATATCTCGAAGCGGGTCGAATACAAGATGGGCGATCTTGAGTCCGGCTTCGCAGCGGCCGACGAGATCGTCGAGATGTCATTTAAGACCGCGCCCGTCCATCAGGCCTATATCGAGCCGCAAGGCTGCGTGGCCCGCTGCGACGCCGATGGACAAGGCGAGCTCTGGAGCTCGAGCCAAGGCCACTTCGTCGTTCGCGCCTACACGGCACAGCTGCTCGGGATGAAGCTCGGCGACCTGCGGGTCTATCCGGCGGAGATCGGCGGTGCGTTCGGCGGCAAGACCGTGATCTACGTCGAGCCGGTAGCCGTCATGCTTTCGCGCAAATCCGGCCATCCGGTGAAGATCGTGATGAGCCGGGAGGATGTGTTCAGGGCGACCGGCCCGACCTCCGGCGCGTCGATGACCGTGAAGATCGGCGCCAAGCGCGATGGCACGATTGTCGCCGCCGACGGGCTCTTCAAGCTGCAGGCCGGCGCATTTCCGGGCTCGCCGTTCATCAGCACGTGTCTGTGCGCGTTTGCTCCTTACGAAATCCCGAATGCGCGCGCGATCGGTTACGACGTGGTTTGCAACCGCCCGAAGGTCGCGGCCTATCGCGCGCCGGGCTCGCCGATCGGCGCCTTCGCGGTGGAGAGCGTGCTCGATGTTCTGGCGCAGAAGATTGGCATCGACCCGCTGGAGCTGCGGCTCAAGAACGCCGCAAAGAAAGGGACCCAGATGCTCTCCGGTGCCAAGCTTGCGCACAACGGATATGCCGAGACGATCGAGGCGCTGCTCGACCATCCGGGTTATAGAGCGCCGCTCGGCAAGAACCAGGGACGCGGCGTCGCCTCCGGCTATTGGTTCAACGGCGGCGGCGAATCGAGCGCCACCATGCACGTCAACGAGGACGGCACGGTCGTCGTCGCAACCGGCAGCCCCGACATCGGCGGCTCACGCGCCTCGATGGCGATCATGGCGGCCGAGACGCTGGGGATCGACTATGATCGAGTGCGCCCGATCGTCGCCGACACTGCGTCGGTAGGCTATGCGCATCTTACCGGCGGCTCACGCGTCACCTTCGCTACCGGCATGGCCGTGGTCGACGCCACCAAGAAGATAATCCAAGAGCTGTGCGTACGGGCGGCCAAGATGTGGGACGTCGACCCGGACGGTGTGGTCTGGGAGGACGGCTGCGCCAAGCCGGCGAGCAGCAACGTCGGCGACTTCAAGCCGCTGTCGCTCAGGGAGATTGCCGCCAAGCGGGCGCAAACCGGGGGGCCTATCGTCGCCGCGGCGGCGGTGAACCCCAGCGCGGTGGCGCCCGGCTTCGCCACCCAGTTCTGCGACGTCGAAGTCGATCCGCAAACCGGCGGGGTGAAGATCTTGCGTTTCGTCGCCGCTCAGGACGTCGGACGCGCCATCCACCCGAGCTATGTCGAGGGGCAGATCCAAGGCGGCGTGACGCAAGGCATCGGCTGGGCGCTCAACGAGGAGTACATCTACGACTCCCGCGGGTGCATGGAAAATCCGGGCTTTCTTGACTATCGGATTCCGGTGGCATCCGACCTGCCGATGATCGAGCCGGTTATGGTTGAGGTGCCGAATCCCGGTCATCCGTACGGTGCCAAAGGTGCCGCCGAAGTCAACATTTGCCCGCCCATGGCGGCGATCGCCAACGCGATCGAGCGTGCAACCGGCCGGCGGCTAACCGAACTGCCGATGTCCCCGCCAAAGGTGCTCGCTGCAATCGATGCGCGCGGCAAAAAGTAGAACTAGCCGGACGGTCAGTGCCCTGTCTCCATCCACAGGGCCGAACGCCACGATCATCGATGAAAAATCGGCGCATGGCTGAGCGCGCCCGAGCCGGTTCAGAACAGGTTCATCCAGCGCAGGCAGAAGCTCCTCGCCCAGCCTATCAAGCCGTTGGCTGACCGCGAAAAAGTGGCGCCGCAAATTGCCCAAGAGAACGGTCGTGGTGAGCGCAACGGGCAGAGTTTTTGTCGTGATCGTTGAGCGTTGCTTTTCGAGGGCAAAGTCGGGTATTCGAATCCGCCGCGCGCCGGCGATCGCACTGAAAACATGAACGGCGCTAGATAGATAGCACATAGCTGAGCAGCCGCTTCGATTTCGTCTGCGATTGACCCTCGCCAAGAAAGCGGTCTGCAAGCTGCGTCGTCGGCGCGCCCAGGTGCACACGCGCCCATTCCGGGATGGTGCGGGGGCCGGTGCGTCCGCAGAGGGTTGTTCGGTCACGAAGCGACACCACCCTCCGACCATCGACCATCCCGGCAATCTCTCGCGGTCGGCGTGCACGATCGCCACCCGCCCATCCGCGACAACAGCGAAAACGATTTGACGTCGACAGGTCGGTCGCAAGTGCAGCCACTTGATTGTCGTGGCGAATGTCTGCTGGTGAGGATGAAGCTGACGTGCGGCTCGACCAAAGCGAACGGGGCAGTCTGACCCATTGCGAACATCACCCGAAAGCAGGGCAGAATATACCATTGGGTTAGGCACCTTCTCAAAGTTCGCCGTTGCCCTCCAGTTTGCTTCGCAGCGCCGCGACCACGCGACGGACCGTCTCTATGTCTTTGACCGACAGCCCGTCCGAGAGGCCGCTGATCCAGGGCGCCTGTAATTCCATCGCGGCTTCGAAGGTCCGCCGGCCTTTGTCCGTCAGGACGATGAGTTGGGCCCGCCGGTGATGCGGGTTGACCGCGAATATGACCAGCCCCTCTTTGTGCAGGTCATTGACGATCCGCTGCACATTCTGACGATTGGCGCCCAGGTCGCGAGCAAGCCATGCAACCGGTTGTGGACGTTCGGCGTAGGCGATGGCGCCGAGGATCTGCCAGCGGGCACTTGTCAGCCCGAGCTGCGCAACTAGCCGATCGCCGGCCGCTAAAAGCAGGCTGGTGAGCCTGAACAGGTCGAGCATGACATTGCTTAGGGCCTCACCGGCCGGCGTCCGCCTGGTTTTTCTCATCTGTTGCCTTACAACATTGTTGACATCATGATGTCAATTTGATATTTGTATCATACCAAATCGACATTATACAACCAACTTGAAGGGAGGCTATCATGGCGCTGCTGCGTCCTCTTGACCCTAAGTTCCCGATCGAACGCCAGATCGGGATCGAGGCTAGCCCGGTCGTGCTGGTGAACGTGTTCACGCTCGATAAAGCCGACGAGCAGACCTTCCTAGAGGCGTGGCAGGCCGATGCGGCGTTCATGAAGCGGCAGCCGGGCTTCATCTCGACCCAACTTCACCGCGGAATCGGCGAAAGCCCGACCTATTTGAATTATGCCGTTTGGGAATCTACCGCGCACTTTAGGGCTGCGTTCGGGCATCCTGAGTTCAGGGCGAGCCTGTCGGCATATCCGTCCTCGGCCGTCGCTTCCCCGCACCTGTTCCAGAAGGTCGCGGTACCAGGCGTCTGCGTGGCCTAGATCGCCGAATGAGTATTCGGAAAGGGGAGACCGACCTGGGCGCGAAAGAGCACCTCGAACCGTCACGGGACTCGTCGCCGTGTCGATTCACTGCGTTAGCATGGTTTCGGATTGTTATCCTCATCGCCTCGGCCCGCGTGCTGCCGGCGCGATGGACCGTGCAGCAAAAGCGCTAATCCGGCGGGTCCATGTGCCGATCGCGGTTGAGGTGCTCGATCCTTCGGATCGCCGGTGGTGGGGCTTTGATCGGACACCGAGACCGATGACCGGATCGCCGTGGAGGACCGGACTTCCCGGGTGGTGCATGTCTTTTTCGTCGTCATTGTGGGAATGATTGCAAGCGGCAGAGAGATGATGGCGCGAAGCGGCGCCGCTAATCTTTAGCGGAGAGAGCGCGCTGCTGCCCGATTTCTTAAACTATCCGCCCCGACTGCGGCACGGCATCGGACGGGCAGCATGCCGGTGCTGCTCTTTAGCATCAATTCGTTTGCCGCGACGGTCTACTTGGGCACATGTGGTTCAGCAGGTGATCAGCGTGTAACAGGCCCATTCAAACCCGAACGAGGAGAGGACAATGGAGAATGCAACGCACTTCATCTCTCGGCGTATTTTGCTAACGGGTATTGCAACTGCACCCGCTTTAGCTGTCGCAACATCACCTACGATCGCGCGGGCAGAAGATATCGACGCAGCGGCAGCACGTGCTAAAGCTGCACTCAAAGATGCCAAGAGCACGAAGCTCGTCCTCCTCGGTACGGGCTCAGGTCCGATTCCAGGTCTTGCGCGCCGGATGGCATCAAATTTGATGGTTCACAACGGCGCAGCCTATGTGCTCGATTGCGGTCTCGGCGCTACCAACCAATATGCGCGTACCGGCATCCCCTTCAACGCCCTGCGCTCGATCTTCATCACGCACCATCACCCCGACCACAATATTGAATACGGGCCTTTGCTGATCATCGGCTGGGTGTCGGGCATGCGCCAGTCCGTCCGCGCCTATGGGCCGCCCCCGCTCGCGCAGATGACGGAGGATTACTTTCGCTCAGCGAAGGCGACGATCGATTTCTGGGCACAGGATTTCCGGATATCGCCGCTTCGAACCATTGAGGTGCAGGAAATTCAAAACTCAGGCCCAGTCATGCAGGACGACAACGTGAAGGTTACCTCCGTCGTGGTGCAGCACCCGCCGGTGACGCCGGCACTCGGATATCGGTTCGATTTTCCCGACCGGTCGATTGCGTTCTCCGGCGATACGACCGCGCTGGAGGCGGTAGCCCGGCTGGCAACAGGGGCCGATGTGCTGGTCCACGAAGCGATGGATTTCCCCGCTATCGAGGTATTCGTGCGACAACAGCTTGCCGCTGCTGGTCCTGGAGCAGGATCGTTGGACGCCGTCATGGCTCACATGCACGCGGACCATACCTCCGCAGAGGATGCGGGACGGATCGCGCAAGAGGCTGGCGTGAAAACGCTGGTCCTTTCGCACATCGGTCCCCCCTCCGTCAGCGACGCGTCGTGGCAGGCTGCGGCGGCAAAGTTTTTCAAGGGAGAGATTATTGTTGGTCACGATCTGACGGTAATCTGACGGAGGTGCTGATAACGGCACGGGCGGCAATGCCCGTGCTCGTTCGGCCACACATGGAGGCCGGACCACCTTTAGCGCGAGCGTATTTCGACCGGAAAAGAGCGTGGGTGCCATGGCGGCGTCCAGAGGACACCCACATTGGATGGCACATGGCTCGCGGCTTTGCACAGGCGATCACAAATCAAAGATATCGACTATGCGGGCATATGCCAGGCTCGGTCGGCGCCGCTGGTTAACCGAGGTGGTTAGTCCCAGGCCGCCCCCGCAAGGGGGCGGTGGTTGACCCGATATGACCCGCGACAGTGCGTTCCGCCGCCGACGGCCGCCCGATGATAAGCAGGTTTTGCCGGCTCAGAAATCCGGCTTTTCCGCAGTTGGCACGTCTGAGTCCTTATTGTAGTAGTACTCATGCCTGTTTTCAGCGCAGACCACTTCATCTAATTCTCCGGGGTCGCGCCCATACGTTACGGTCACGGACCACGGTGTCGTGAAGACGCCTGGATCCTCGACCGTGAGGTAGAGCTGCAGGTACTTGCCGGCGCCGTCGATGTTCCCGAAGCGCATATTCTCTTTCGCGCTCCGCTCCAGCCCGTCTTTCGCGGCTTCGTGATCGAGCAACTGATAGCGTTCGACCACGTGCAGCTTTTCGGTGTACGGCGTGCCGAACAAGTCGATCATGGCAAAAGGCCGATTGGTCTTGATTCCCACGGTGTCTATCACCAGCGTGCCGCCTTCGTAACGGCCCACCGAGTCCCCATGCCAGGACGGCGTCACATGCTCGGGATGAGGCTTGTTCATGCGCACCCAGCGGACTTCATGATCCTCAAGATAAAGCATCGTGATCTTGTCCGGCTGCTGCAGCATCTGCATTTTGTTATGCTTAAAAATGAACGGCACGGGTTCAGGCCAACACTGGTTGGCGGGGTTCGGATAGGTCACACCGGCCAACGAAATCTCGCCGAACTTCTTCACGACGTCCGCCGCCCAGGGCTGCAAGATCGGATTGGAATAATCGCCGACCAGTTGGTCATAGTTGCTGACGCCGTTCTTGCGCGACCTGTTGGTCACCGGGCGTGGTCCCGAGGCCAGCGGCTCGAACCATGGTAGTGCCGGATGACTCCATACGCCGGAGAAATCCGGGATCGCGGCGCTGCGTGTTTCGCGGCCGACCGGCCCGGCCGCCGAACTCGTTTGCGCCAAGGCGGGCATCGCAGCCGTCGTCGTCACTGCTAGAGATAGAAGGAAATCCCGCAGCATGCACATTGGTCACCTCCCGTTTATGGGCGTTGCCGGTCCCGGTCCGGTTGCCGCACTTTGCCATATCTTATGCGAAATCGCGACCGGCGCGAGTCGCGGATTTCCTCGGGCGGTCTGCCGCGCGCGAGCGTCACGCCGCGCCGTGGCGGTGGGCGCCGATCCGCGCGGCGAGGTAGAACTTGCAGATCAACTGGTGCGGGTCGGCAACCGCGTTAGCCTGTTGCGGGGCGCAGATGACTCAAACCTGCGATGCACCAAGTTGACCTTGAATGGCAGTCGCCCAGAAGCTCGAGCAGCGCGGGAGAAAACGTCACATAGCGATGCTTACGAGCCTCACGCCCTGCTGGCAACATCATAACGTTTGGAGCCTTTTCGGTAGTGTATCAAGACCGGTCGCAGTATGCTACCCAAACTCACGCGCACGGCCGTAAGTTTTCGGACAATAGTCTATCACATTGCGATGACATGAGTTTTGCTGGACTAGCAATTTGGTGCGGGGCTATGCTGCAGAACCTAACTCAGGACGTTCACCTTAGAACTCACGCCCACTCGATGCCGCCGATTGGCGCAATCGGCCTCGCTATCGCGGTCGGCATTGCCTATTTGTTTGCAGCACGGCTTAGTCTCGCAGTTCCGGCGATACCTGACGACGTTGCTTTTTTCTGCCCGGCTGCGGGCCTGTCCTGCGGCCTCCTGATCGCCTTTGGGCGCGGTGCGCGCTTGCCGGTTGCCGGCGGTGCGATAGTCGCGACCGTCATTGCCAATCTTCTGAGTGACCGCAACGTTTGGACCGCCAGTGCCTTTGCTTTCAGCAATGCGGGCGAGGTCCTGTTTACGGCATGGCTGATCGAGCGCTATTCCGGTTCTCCTTTCAGCCTCGACAGGCTGCGCAATGTGCTCGGTCTGCTGGCGGCTGCAGGGATGGCAACGGCTGTGTCGGGGATTGGTGGAGCAGTCGCCTTTCGGTTGCTCCACAGCCCGACGGCACCGATTTGGGCCACTTGGCACCACTGGTTTGCATCCGACGCCGTCGGTATCATCACCGTTGCGCCGCTTGTGATCGGGCTGGCCGGGGCCCTGCGCGAGCCGCCGCCGCGCGGCGAGATCATTGAAGGCGTCATGGCGCTCGTGGTGCTGGTGGCGATGATCGTTATCATTATAACTTCGCTGCCGCCGGAGCCGTGGCAGACGGTACGCCCTGGTGCCCTGGTGTTTCCGATTATGCTGTGGCTTACGGCTCGTTGCCGGCCGGTGTTCGCCGCAGCGGCAGCGTTCATCGTTTCAGTTACGGTCGCTTGGGCGATAACCTTGGGCCTTGGTCATTTGGGAGATCCCACCCGACCGATCGATCAGCGTATTCCTGGTGAGCAGGTCGCCATCCTCGGCTTCGCGCTCTGCGCCTATGTTCTTGCGGCACTGTTCGCCGAGCGGCGTCAGGCCCAGGCGCGCCAGGCCTGGATGATCGCCGAACTCGACCACCGCGTCAAAAACGTACTGGCGCGAGTCATGGCGGTCGTCAGGCATGCGCGCCGACACGGTGGGAACACTGACGAGTTAGCCAAAGTGCTCGACGGCCGCATTCAATCAATTGCAGGCGCTCATGCGCTCCTCAGTGAAAGCCGCTGGTCCGCCGTGCGCCTTGC
This sequence comes from Xanthobacteraceae bacterium, assembly GCA_030037185.1. Next base: position 8,652 of record JASHRR010000833.1, read on the forward strand.
CGACCTGATACGCCATCAGCTTGCGCCCTACACGACCGAGGCAAATACCCAGATCGGCGGCTCGGACGTCATGCTCACCTCTGCTGAGACTCAGGCCATCGCTGTGGTGATTCACGAGCTGGTGACCAATGCCGTGAAGTACGGCGCCCTGTCTAACCCGGATGGGAGAGTATCGGTGAGCTGGTGCGCCGATGTGGCGACTATCTTGACAATCACCTGGCGTGAGATCGGCGGCCCGCGGATCGTGCATCCGGTCCGATCCGGTTACGGCAGCGGGCTGATACGCGATCTCATTCCCCATGAGCTTGGTGGCGCGGTCGAGCTGGTATTTCTGTTGGAAGGCGTGTGCTGCAAAATTGAAATTCCCCTCAAACGAAGGATAGCACCCGAACGCCAATCCAGACTTTTACCGCATCGGTTATATCAGCGCGAACGCAATTGAGTAGATGATTAGATCTGAGATCTGATTCCGCGATGATTACCCCGCCTTCATCGCGAGCACGAACAGCACAGAAAAAGCGGCTCCCAATTATACCCAACCGTTCCCGTTTGAAAAATCCTTTTAAGGACATAGCCGTTTGCAAAAATAGTTATCTCGAAGCGTCGACTCGGCCAATGGGTAAAAAGACAACACGGCGGTCAATCGCGGCAGTATCAACCCTTTCATCACGTCGATGAAGCTCTGGCGACGCGGATGTGTCTCGTCAACCAGGTCCACCGATGGCGAAGAATAAAAAAGAGGCACCGCGGCTGGCTCGACACCCATATGCGGGATCATGTTTTGAAGGACTCAACTGTGTTTGGACCACCCGGGTGAGTGCGCGAAGTCCGGCCCATTATCGCGGGGCCTCGAGAGGCCTGCGATAAGCCAAGACGACGGCCACTTCTCGGCACAGTTCCCCCTTGCGTGCCGCCGCCGCAAACGCGTAGGAAGCCTCTTGCTTTCCCCTACCTGAGCGGACCGATCCCATGCATCCCGACGGACATGCGGCGCTGGTGACGGGCGGCGGCTCCGGCCTTGGCCGTGCCACCGCCGAGCGCCTTGCGGCTCACGGCGCCAAGGTGACGATCCTCGACGTCAACGGCGACGCCGCGCGCTCCGTCGCCAGCGCAATCGGCGGCGTTGGCGTCGCCTGTGACGTAACGAGCGCGGACGGAGCCGCCGCCGGTATCGCGCAAGCGCGCACCCGCCACGGCGCTGCGCGCATCCTCGTCAACTGCGCCGGGATCGGCCCGGCGCGGCGCATTGTCGGGCGTGACGGGCCGCAGCCACTCGAGGAGTTCGCGAAAGTCATCAGCGTCAATCTGATCGGCACGTTCAACGCCATGCGACTCGCCGCAGCCGACATGCAGGCGCTCGCTCCGCTCGAAGGCGGCGAACGCGGCGTCATCGTTTCGACCGCGTCGGTCGCGGCCTATGAGGGCCAGATCGGCCAGGCCGCCTATGCGGCCTCCAAGGGTGGCGTGGTGTCGCTGACGTTGCCCGCGGCGCGCGAGTTTGCGCAGTTCGGCATTCGGGTCATGGCCATCGCGCCGGGGCTGTTCAACACCCCGATGGTGGAGGGACTGCCACAGCGGCTGCAGGACTCCCTTGCGGCCGCAATCCCGTTCCCGCAGCGGCTCGGCAGGCCGGAGCAATATGCCGAACTCGTGCTGCACATCATCGCCAACCGCTATCTCAACGGCGAGGTGATCCGGCTCGATGGCGCGTTGCGCATGCCGCCGAGGTAATGTTCGCGCAAG
>JASHRR010000834.1 GCA_030037185.1 Xanthobacteraceae bacterium
GGACCCGCGGCTGGGGTCGAGTCCGCCGGCACTCGAATAAATAAAATGAACATGTTGGCGACAACGATGGTGGCGGCCAGGTAATAGAAAGTCGCGATGATGCCGTAGTGGTCCGCAATCAGGCCGCCGATCAGGGGACCGAGAGCGGCACCCACGGCCTGCGCTCCAAACAGAATGCCGATGCTGGTGCCGCCGAGTTGCTTGGGCGTCGCGTCGAGGAGCCACGCTTGCAGCACGGCGCGGATCGCGAACAGGAAGAAGCCTAGAAAGGCCACGAATAGCGCGAATGCCGGCGAACGACCGGCGAACGCCATGAACAGCAGCACCACACCCGACATCACCATGCTGACCATGATGATATTGCGGCGGCCGATCCGATCGGAAAGGTAGCCGCTGATCGGGGCCGCTGCAAATCCAGCGGCCTGCAGAGCAAACAGGCTGCCGCCGACCCAGGCCGGCGAGTAGCCCATCTCGTTCGCGAGGAAGACCGGCAGGAAGGTGAGGAGCGTCATCGCCGTCATCGCCCGCACCGCCGAGCCGAGCGACAGCATCAGCACGGTGCGATTCGCGAGCAGCAGACGGACACCCGCAAAAGAATGGAACCTCCGCGGGCTTGACCCCTGGATCGGCCGGTCGTCATCCAAATCGGCGCCGCCGTCGCGGCCGAGCAACATCAGAAGCAAAACGGATGCAAGCATACCCGGAACGACGTTCATGATGACGACGTCGCGCCAACTCAATATCGTGAGCATGGCGCCGACCGCGAGCGGCGCGACGGCGTCGCCGAGATTGCCCCCCATTGAATGGATCGAAACGACGAGCCCCCGCCGCTCGGGATGGCTTTGCGCCAGCAGCGGAATTGCGGTCGGGTGCCACAGATTGTTGCCGATGCCGACCAGCGCGGCGCACACGAGCAGCATCCAATAGCTATAGGAAAACCCCATCACGAGGTAAGGCAGGCCAACCCAAGACAGCGCGACCGCCATCAGCAGTCCCTTGCGGCCGACCGCATCAACCACCATGCCGCCAGGTAGGTTCGAGAGCGCGCCAGCAGCGAATTGGCAGGTCAGGATTGAACCGATCTGGCCGAAGGACAGGCCGAGTTCGTTGCCGATTAGGGGTAGAAGCAGGTAAAACGTCGCTGGGTACCAGTGGGTCATCATGTGACCGGCGGAGATCAGCCACACGTCACGAAATGAGCTTTCGCGTGCTGTCTCGGCCGTGATGGTGGTCATTCATCCTCCCCCGGAACGCGGACGCCGCTCGTGGGGGCAACCTCCCCCGGTAGCCCGGATTGAGCGCAGCGAATCCGGGGCCGGATCGGCGGGCATGCCCTGGGCTTTGCTGGCGCTCAACCCGCCGGGCTGAACGGCGGTGCCCGGCTCGGCGCGCGGACGTCTCGCTTCATGCCATCGCTGCTGCGTTCCAAACAAATAACACTGACGTGCGCCGATTTGAAAGCCGCATGGGGCGCGTGATAGACATGCCGCCATGGCATCGCTACTCGGCCGCAATCCTCGCCACATCCCGGGGCGTGAAATGATCGCCTTCCGGCGTCATATCGAGGCGGCGGCGATGGAAAGCCGCGAGCGTCGAGCGGTGACCGATGGAAATGACCGTCGTCTTGGGGAGATGCTCCGCAAGCGCGATGTACATCTCGGCTTCGAGCTTTTCGTCAAGCGCGGACGTCGATTCGTCGAGGAATAGCCAATCCGGCCGCATCAACAGCGCTCGGGCGACGGCGATGCGCTGCTGCTCACCGCCTGAGAGGCGCTGCGACCATACATCCTCGCGATCAAGCTGGTCGACGAGGCCGCCGAGACGCGCATCGCGAAGGGCCGTGGCGATGGCGTCGTCCCCATAAGTGCCGGGTTCCGCCGGATAGGTGACGGCGGCGCGCAGCGTCGCGATCGGAATGTAGGGCTTCTGCGGGACCACCATCACGGTCACCCCCTCGGGAACGCGAATCTCCCCCTCGCCGTAGGGCCAGATGCCGGAGATGGCGCGAAACAGCGTCGACTTGCCGGACCCTGACGGTCCCGTCAGCAACACATTCTCGCCGCGCGCAAAGGCCAGATCCTTGGCCGCGACCACGTCACGGCCGTTTGGCAAGGCGAGGCGCAGGTTTTCGAGGCCGATCTGCGGCGCGATGGCCGGCGCCGGCAGGCGTGTCGGCCCGACGGTGTCGAGCGCCTGTGCGTGCTCGATCGCGTGATCGAAAGATGACAGACGGTCGACAACCGATTTGAACGCCGCGAGGGAGGTGTAATAGTTAATGAAAAACGTGAGCGCGTCAGCTACGCGCCCGAACGCTTGCGCAGTCTGCGTCATCACGCCGAGCTGAATCTTGCCGCCGAAATAAAACGGCGCCGTCAAGACATAAGGTATGATCGGCGAGACCTGGCCAAAGCCCTGACTGAACGCCGTCACTCTCATACGCCGGTAAATCAGGGCCAGGAAATTGCCAATGAGGGCGGTGAAGCGCTGCCCGAGGATGTTTTGCTCGGCGCCTTCGCCGGCCAACAGGGCGACCTGCTCGGTATATTCGCGCAGGCGGGCGAGCGAGAAACGGAAGTCGGCTTCCATATGCTGCCGCTCGAAATACAGGCGGATCAGCGGTCGGCCGATCAAGTGCGTAATGACGGTGCCACCCGCCGCATAGATCAGCGCCACCCAGAATAGAAACCCCGGCACCTTGATATCGGTACCGGGCAAGGCAAAGTTTTCTGAAAGGTCCCACAGCACGATTGAGAACGACACGAGCGTCGACACAGTGGAGATCAAAAGGATCGACAAATCGTAGATTCCGTACGCCGTAATGGCGCCGTCCGAGCCCCCATTGATGAAGCGGAAAATATCCTCTGAGATGCGCTGATCGGGGTTGTCGGTCTGCTGTTCGACCAGGCTGATGCGATAGTGATTATGCGATCGGAGCCAGCGCGAGACGAAATGGTCGGTGAGCCAGCGCCGCCAGCGGATTATCAGCATGTACTGCACGAAGAATTCGACGACGGTCATGCCGACATAGATGAAGGCCCACGGCGTGAATACGAACAAAAGTTGGTGCCAGAACGCCGCCGCGTCGCGGTTCTGAATCGCGTCAAACCAGTCGCGGTTGAAGAACGACAGCCGGAGATTGACGCCGACTTCGGCCTGATTGATGAGGACGAGGAACACCACCATAGCGACAGCGACGCGCCGCTCGGTGGCAGTGAATGGGCGCAATGGCCAGATACGCGCCTCGGTGCGCTCGGTCGCATTGAAATAGCGGTCGGCAATCCGACCGACCTGCCGCACGACCCCGATCTGGGCGACGAGATAGACCATAATCGAGAAGATCGCCACCGTTAGCGGCAGCGACTCCGGCGGCAGATAGTCCGTGTAGCCGGACGGCCAAAGCTGCATCTTGCCGGCGAGTGCCGCAATCCCGAACACGATGGTTTCGGTGGAGAAGATGCCAACGAATATCTTGAGAAAACTGGATATCCCGATCGCACCGAATGTTGTCAGCGCGCACAGCAGAGCCACGGCGCCAAGAGCGGCGGTGGTGGGGTCCCTGATGGTCGCGGCGACCGCAAGTGCCACAATGCCGAATAGTCCGACGCCGATGCTCAAAGGTTTCATGGGGATGATCCGGAAGCCCCTCCCCACCATCCCGCAATGCAGGGGGTCGGGAGGGGCGTGTTGAGGAGTTTGTCAAGGCAGACCATAGACCCCCGCCAGAATCTACGGGCGTGCGGTCGCAGTGCGGCATTGGGTTGCGAACGCACCGCGAGCACAGCGTTTCTATGGTCGATTTCATCCATCAGCCCCGACCCGAGGCGCAGCGCACTGCGTGCCCGCGGCAATCCTACGGCCGCGCGGTAACGAAACTGAGAACAAAATTCCCTTCGCAGGTGGAGAGCAAACCTTTCATCCGCAGCGGGCAACTCAGGACGCGGCCTCATTTCATTGCCCACTCCCGCGTACTAGTCCGCCCCGTTGTTCGAGGAACTCAATCACCGCATCGACGCCGTCGCCGGCCCGCACATTGGTGAATACAAACGGCCGCGGGCCGCGCATGCGCGAGGCGTCGCGTTCCATCACCGCGAGTGAGGCGCCCACGTGCGGGGCAAGGTCGACCTTGTTGATGACGAGGAGATCGGACCGCGTAATGCCGGGACCGCCTTTCGACGGGATCTTGTCGCCTGCCGCGACGTCGATGACATAGACGGTGAGGTCCGCCAGTTCCGGGGAGAAAGTGGCCGCCAGATTGTCGCCGCCGGACTCGATCAGGATGAGATCGAGAGTCGGGAATTTCGCCTGCAAATCGGCGATCGCCGCAAGATTTATCGACGCATCTTCGCGGATCGCCGTGTGGGGGCAACCGCCGGTTTCAACACCGGTGATTCGCTCGGCCGGCAGGGCGCCGGAGCGCACGAGGTATTCGGCATCCCACCTGGTATAGATGTCATTGGTAATTGCGGCGATGTCGTAGTGATCGCGCAAGCGCTTGCACAGCGCATCCATCAAGGATGTCTTGCCGGAGCCCACCGGACCTCCGATGCCGACGCGAAGCGGGCCGTGGGGATCGTTGGTCATGACCGGAACAGCCGCGTATGCTGCGTCTCGTGCCGCATGCCGGCGATGTCGGCACGCGGCGTGGCCGAGCCGATGTCCTCGAACGCGATTGCAAGCGCGCGCTCGAGTGTCCGCGC
>JASHRR010000835.1 GCA_030037185.1 Xanthobacteraceae bacterium
GAGCGACAGCATCGGAAGCGGCCTGCTGGCAGAGCGCGAGATCCCCCAGCCGCTCAGCGGCCGCTCGTTCGGAACCCGAGCCGCCTTCGTGGTCGCGGCTTGAGCGAGCGTTGCCGACACGAACCGGCGATTGGTGCCGCTCCGAGCTGACAAACTCCTAGCCGTGGCCTACAACCGTCCGCCGGCATGGCGGTACCTCCCACCGACCGACCCGCCACCACAACCCCTGCAGCAGGTCGCGGAGGCGATGGTCGAGCTGGATGTCTGGTTCAGGGAGCAGTTCTGGCCCGGCGCGGGAACCGACGGTCGTATCGAAACGAAGCTCATCACCAAGCAGCTAGAAGGCTATCTTCCGTCAGACCCGGCCGGTGTCCTCCTCGAAGGGGGTCTGCTACGCGGTTGGAACGTCGAGACTCGCGATTCGCTTGCGCGTATCCCCCTCCTCTACGGCGAGAACGGGAAGCCGCTGTACGGCGTCAACCCGGACGCGATCTACGCCGGCGATGACGGCTATAGGGCGCTACTGGAAATCGAGGGCGGTGGCGCGCTCCAGAACAACCGACTCATGAAGGATGTCGTGGAGACGCTCCTGATCCCAGGCGCGCACCACCTTGCGCTCGCTGTCCCGCACAGCATTCACGGCCGATCGCCGTACGATTTCGCCATCAACCTGATCTCGGCCCTTTACGCGCGTGAGGTCCCGCAACGGCACGTCCGGGGCATCCTGGTGGTCGGGTACTAGCAAGGCGGCCGCGCCGCTGGGTTGTCGACAAGATCGCCATCCGCCCCAGCACCTCTCGCGGCATGAGCGCGCGTGCGGCGAGTTGATCGCGATGAATGCTCACGCGAAGTTTGCTGGCTCGCCGCTGACGGGACTGTCCAAGCGGAGAGCTGTATCCCATGCTGGCCGCGCCGGTGTTCGGCGGCCGCTAGGCGCTGGGCATCTGAGCTGTGAGGCGCACGCTAGGGTGATTTTTGAGCGCCACGACGTGCGTGCGTGATGGCTGGCAGCCACGTCGGCGCTCTGCTGCGCAGGCCGACGGCCTTCATTGCCCACGCGGACGGGGGCCTTCCGCTGCTCGGCCTGTAGCCGCTACAACGGGACCATGATAGGTGTCAAGCCCCGCGGGCGCCTGGTTCGACGATTTGCCTGGCTGGGCCTGGCCGTCGCGGCGCTTGGCCTTATGGCAGTGTTGTCCCTGTGGCTGGTCCCCGAATGGCTTGGCCGCGCCTATGGGGGATCCGACCGGGTTATGGCGGTTGATAACGCGCGTACTGCGGCCGTTGCTTTCTTGGTGATCATCGGCAGTGCAGCGACTATCCTCTATACCGCGCGGACATATAACTTGACGCGAGAAGGGCAGATTACTGAACGGTACTCGAGGGCGGTTGAGCATCTTGGCGACCACGAGAAGCTCGATGTCCGGCTTGGTGGTATCTACGCGCTGGAACGCATCGCTCGGGATTCGAAACGTGATCAGGCTGCGATCATCGAAATTCTCGCCGCGTTTGTTCGCGGGCACAGCAAACGTGGCGACTCTAATTCGCTACCTGCGCCAGGCACGCGGCTCGCAGTGGACGTACAGGCAGCGTTGACCGTGCTAGGTCGCCTTCCGGATAGGGTCGACATGCCTCGGGTAGATCTCAGTTTTTGCAACCTCGATTTTGCAGACCTTTCCGGCGCTCACCTACCACGTGTAGTTCTAAGGTATTCGCTGCTTCGCAGCGCCGACCTTAGCCATGCCATTCTAACGGACGCGGACCTGACCCATGCCGACCTAACATATTCGACGCTTACTGGCTGCAACCTGAAGGAGGCGCAATTGCATGAGGCTATTCTGGATCGCGTCAAGGCCACGGCTGTGATTTTGGACAATGCCAAGCTCAGCAATGCAGGTCTTTACATGGCCGAGCTGGCTCATGCCAGTCTGCGGAATGCAGAAATGAGGTCTTCCAAGCTTCGCGGTCCTGACTCCAGCGAAGTATTCCTCGGTGCGGGAAGAGCTCATTTCGTTGCGGAGCAACTGAACGGGACAGACCTCACAGGGGCAAAGCTGCCATATCTGTTGCGCGATCTGAGCCTCCGCAATGTCGTGGGGCTTACTCAGGACCAGCTTGATCAGGTGTCTACGATGAGGGTTTCCCTGCCGGACGGACTATCTGCGCGCTCCGCAGTTGCTGCGAAGGAGACACACGAATCCAGTGCAGAGCATCGGCCGGCAGACGCAGATCCGCCGTAGGTCAGGGGTTGTCTGTCCGTCGGAACGTCATGTCGAAGCCAACGGGCCAACCGCGGCATGAGCGGTAAGCCAGTTGATCTTGAGTTGGGCACGTTCAGCACTGCGGTGCCAAGCCGGGAAAGTCAAGCAACGACATCTACTCAATCAGATGAGCTGGCTGGGGGAGCTTTTTGGGAATCAAGTGCTCTGAACTCGCGAACGACGTCCTCGAACCGCCACTTCATGTCCACCCGCGCGCTCGCGATCGCACTAAGCAGCGCTTGTCCCGCATCGCTCGTCATCGAGAAGTAATCGTCGATTCGTACAGTGCCGGTCCATTGCGAGTCATGCGCAAGCTGCAGCTTGTCTCGGATGTGCACAAGTAGATCGGTGAAGTACGTGATCCGGGTCGGTCCGATCGATGCATCGAAGTATGCGGAGACTGCCTGCGCGAAGGCTGCGAGTGCACTGGTCTCATTCCCGACTTGCTCGGCTCGGGCAACTGCTTCAATGCGCTCGGCGACCAAAGCTGCGCGGCGGGTTTCGAAGAAGCAGATCAGATCAGCAGAAGCAACTCCCGACCTCAGTAGCCGTTCGGCTTCCGCGAACGCTTCCAGATAGTCGCGATTAATCAGTTTCAACGTCTCGTAAATTACGTCGGCCTGAGCGCGAAGTCCGTCCTGATCCGGATCGCTTTGTGAGCCTCGGTCAACGAGCTGCCGAGTTAGCTCAAGGATGGCATCAAGTTTGTCGTCGGAGCTCAGCGCCTGGTCGGTGAGCTGCTGCAGTCGCTCCGCAGTGTCGTCGGCGTTCAGCTGATCGCTCAGATTTTTTAGAGGGCCTCCCGCTGTGGTGGCCGCCATCTTCTTGATCTCGATGACAAAGAACGCTGTGATCGTGCTCACCAGACGCTCAAGGCTGATACCCGGCGC
>JASHRR010000836.1 GCA_030037185.1 Xanthobacteraceae bacterium
ACCCGATCTCGACGATCTGCCGTGGCCGACTGTCAACCTGTTCCATTGCGCCGCCCGCCGGATCGAGCACGAACTTGACGACAAGAGAGCGCCCAGAAAGTGCCGCCAGAAGGAGCAGGACGGCCCGGAAATCCGCGCGGTCGAGCTCGAACGCCGCCTCGCACAAGGGCCTCACTCTCGTCGAACGGCGCGACGCCATGGAGCTCTTGCGCGATCACGCCGCGGAACTCTACGCGCACCACACCGGCTCAGCCTGGCGCCCGTGTACCGGCTCGATGGTCGACCACCACACCTTCACGGCGGACGATGGTAGACAGCCGCGACTTCCTCGCCGTCAAGCGCCAACGAGACCGAGGCGCTGCTGCCGGCCGGCCCTAAGGTCGCGTTCACCGGCGGTCTCGACTTCAACCACCATCGCGCCATCTGGGACCGGCTCGACCACGTTCACGCCAAGCATCCCGGCATGGTCCGGCTCCACGGCGGCAGCCCGAAGGGCGCCGAGCGCATCGTCGCCACCTGGGCCAATGCTCGCAAAGTCGCCCAGCTCGCCTTCATGCCTGATTGGACCCGCACGCCAAGGCCGCACCATTCCGGCGCAACGACCAGATGCGTGATACCGATCAGGGTCATCGTGTTCCCGGGCTCCGGCATCTCCGCGGCTGATTGAAAATGACATCGCGTACTATAATGTTGTTGAGGGGAACATTCTGTTGACCATAGGGGAGGCTGAGGAGTTAGGCCAAGCTGCGGCGGCTAATGAACGTGTGAATTCGGAATGCCCGATAACCCTAGTCACATCCATTCTGATAATTGAGGTGGAAACCATAGGTCGCATCTGCCATAGCCTGCGAGTGTAGATCAAACTGGATGCCGAACGCCGACGGGCGCCGCCCATAAGCCGAGCGCCGGCGGGCTCTGGTGCAACCGGTACGCAAAAGTTGCCACCATCGCGGCGACCCCCACCTGGCCGGTGAGGCGGTCGCCTCGACGATTGAATTGAACTATCTTGGGAGGAAAGGCTGTGAAATCGTTGATGATCCTGTTCTCGACATGTTTCGTCGCGTTGCTGTTCGATGTGGCACTGGCTCTATCGCAAACAGCGCGGCTCTCACCGGCTGAAAGCGCGGCCCACAGGCAGGCGATGGACAAGTGCCAGGAGCTTTATGGGGGGTTCCGGGGCGCGTTGGGACGAGATCGATACGCCTACATTGAGCGGTGCTTCAAGGATTTGACGGGCAAGTATCCGTTCGAAGTCAACATCAACTGCACCCTGGTTGCGCGCGTCGGCGAACGTCGCGGTTGCTGATTTCGACAGGTTCTCACACGAAATTCGGCCGCCGCCCGACCGCCCCGGCACCGACCCCAGGCGCATTGACGGCCGAATTCCTCAGCCACTCAGCGGCAATCAAGAGGCGGCCGTCGGATCGCCCCGGCTTGTTTTCACGATCACCGCCGGTCACCGGCAACCGCTTCCTATCGAAGCGCCCGGCAAAAGCTCCGCGTCTTGCGCCTTAGCAAAGCAGAACGCCGCGAACAGTTGAACCTTAAACCAGGCGATGGCGACACATCGATAGCGACGCTCGCCCACGCAGCACAAGGAGACGCAACGATGACGCCGGCACAAATGGATGCCGAAATCGCGACGTTGATTCGGCAGCAGCAGGAAAATCAGAAAAAGCGCCGGCTGCGGTGGGGATTGGGGCTCGGGGTGGTGAGCTCAATTCTGGGTGTAGTGAGTATCGCGCTTAGGATGATGGCGATGGGCGAGGACCATCCTCCACCGATGATCATCTCGCTTATGCCTCTGTTTGTCATTCTTCCTGCCATGGCGGCGCTGGTACGAGAAAGAAAAGGCCGGCTTTCGCAGTGAGGCACGCGCAACCCGCGCGCCGCGCAACACTGATCACGCACTCCCAACAGACGAAGCGCTCCGCAAAAAGCTCCACGCCTTCCCGGCTTGGTGAAGCATAACACCACGAACTCCCTGTCATCGCGGGGTACGGAGTGCGTCGCTATCGCCGCCGATAGGGCCGCCGCAGCGCTGTATATCCTCGCCATTCATAAGGCCCCGCAAGCTTCTGTATGGTGGCGCCACTTCCTCTGGAGATCGCCGCCGGTGATTTCCTTGCGGCGGTCATGGCACGCCCCTCCCAGAGCCGCATCTCGCCGCGCCCGGTGTCAGCCTCGTGGACCCTCCGGCCGCGGTGCATGGCGTCAGTCGAGGAGGACTATCAAGATAGTCGCGAGGTGTTTCGCGCGCCGCTCCCGATGGCAATACTCTGATGATAGTTTCCCCAGACTTGCTCGCCACTCGCAGGTACGAAAACTGAGACTACGATGTGCGCTTCGAGCCGGCGCGCCGGCGATGCGGATGCCAAGCGGGCAGAGATGATGCCGCGGTGGCGCTGGCTCGCAAACTCGCCGTCATTATGCATCGGATGCTGGCCGATGGCACGCCGTTCACGACCCAGCCAGCGTAGCGCAGGTTGTCGCGCCGAAAACACCGAAGAAGGACCTGCCAGCAGTTTGGTTCACTGCGGCGGTACGTGCACCTGAAGGCAAGGCGAAGTCGGTCGGCTGGGGAAGGTATCGAGCGGTCACGTGCGGCGCCGACTTCACCGCCGCGCATCCACAAGGCGAACATCAATGCAGAATGAGCGGGTGTCATTTCTGCCCAAAGGTCCATTAATCCGCCGTGCTAATAAAGCCCGGGTGTCGCGCCACCGTCGACCGCGATGGCGGTGCCCTGGATGTGGCGTGCGCGTTCGGCGCATAGGAACAGCGCCACCGCCGCGATGTCATCCGGTTCGCCAAGGCGGCGCAATCCGTCCTTGGCGAGCATTTCACGTTCCAACTCTTCGACCGAACGGCCGCTCGCGGCGGCCCGCTGCGCGAGAAGCTTATGGGTGCGCTCGGTGTCAGTCGTGCCCGGATGGATGACATTGACGTTCACGCCGTCACGCTTGCCAAGTTGGGCGAGGCCCTTGGAGAAATTCGCCATCGCGGCGTTGACCGATCCGCCGATCAGAAAATCGGAACCTGGCGTGCGCGCGGCGCTGCCGATAATGTTCACCACATGGCCTTGCGCCTCCGCGAGCATCGGCCATAGGAGACGCGTCATGCGCACGCAGCCGAAAAGTTTCAACGCGTAGCCGTCGATCCAGGCGGAGTCCGGAAGGTCGAGAAAGTTGCCGGCTTGGGTCGCGCCGGCATTATTAACCAGGATGTCGCAGCGCTTGCAGCGCTCGCGTACCGCGGCGGCGACTGCTTCGCAACCGGCGAGTTCGCGCAGGTCGGCCGCGACCGTCACTGGTTCGAGAACGCGTGGTCCGCTACTCTCGGCGATGGCCATGCTGACAGCGGCGAGGTTTTGCGCCGAGGAAGCGGCAAGCACAGTCCGCGCGCCTTCTCGCGCAAATGCCGCCGCGATGGCGCGGCCGATGCCGCGGCTGCCGCCGGTAACGACCACGACCTTGCCGTCGAATTCTCCCATGGCGGACCCCCGTGCTTATGCCAATTTGCTGCTGGCTCGCAGCGTCACCGAAGCCGATTTCATGAAAGCAAGCAACACCGGATCGACATCTCCTTCGGTGTGATGGTACCCCGAGCAGGGCCCGGGGCGGCGTGAGGGCCCGGGCCGGCAGCCTGAGGCAGCACGCGAGCGCCGACCGCAGCGGCCGCCTTCCGGAGGCCGGCGCCGGTTGTTCGTCTTGCGAGGAACGAGGCGACCGTCTGCGCAAGGTCAAACCTTCGAGCAACCGCCATCCATCGTCTGTGATCTGGACGAGAGCGGCCTCGATTTTCGAGTCCACGCAGTGCTTCTGAGGTCTCAATCCGTACCGTTGCGATTTGCTGCCGATAAGATCGGCAATCGTCTCAGGCATGAATCCGAGAGCATGCAAAGCATTCACGCCACAGCCCGCGAAGGCGTAGAGAATCCCGGTTCGAGCGGCCTTCCGACGGAACAACTCCTCGAACCCTGACAAGCCCCGTCAGGCTCGAGCGTCACCGCCTCGCCGTCAATCGTGAGGCTTTCTGACCTTGATCCGCTCGGCTGCAGTCGCAATCGCCGCCAGTCGCACCGTCCAGTGGCGTTGCGGCCGTAAAGTCCTACTGCGGAGCGGATCCCGGCTGACGATAATTTGGTTGAAAGACCCAATCGGTGCGGGAAGGCGGTTTTGCCGCTAAGACCGGCTGGGCGATGATGAAGCCGGCCGGAAGAGGCTTGATATGCTGGTCTTTAAAAACTACTTGTTACGGCATTGCGCGTTTGGAACCGTTCACATCCGGAGAAGTCATGTGCTGAAGACTTTTGGATCTGTGCTGCTGGTGGCCTCCGGATTGTCGATCACGGCCGCCCCGGTGCACGCGTTGCAGATCGTGGTTACGCAAGTGGACAGGAACACTGACGGGTCCATGACCTACCACTTCGTCGTGAGGACGGATCAGGGCGAGACTTTAACGCCGGGCGAGTCGAAAGAGACCAGTGATTTCGTGACCGTGTACAATTTTTATGGCCTCGTTGACGGATCGGTAAAATCGCCGGCGGGCTGGGAATTCTCGTCCGAAGAGTTCGGCCGAACCCCGTATTGGAATGGATACCCGCTGGTATTGCCAGTTGATGTTCCGGGTACGCCTAATCTGACCTGGACGGTGACGAAGCCGGTCGCCGCGGGGGCGCAGATCGACGGTTTCACAGCGACCACCCGCGTGAGCGGCATGGTGTACGGAGAGTACACAGCGCAAGTCACGCGCGAGTCGCCTCCTATCAAAGGCGCAGCTGCCGGAACGCCGGCGGCGGAGGCTTTAGTGTCCAAACAGGCTCTTATCGGCTGGCTGGTGACACCGAGCTTCCTCGCTGACCAGAAGTAATAGCAGCCGCTAAGTGGGATGGTGACCGCCCGCAGGTGCGCACGCAACTTGCCCCGTCACCTCCGACTCGGGCGCGGTGGTCGGCCCGGTACGGTGCCACCCACTCGGTCTACCATTTCTGGTAGGCACCGAAGACTTCCGGGGTGAGTCGGGCGGCGGAATCACTTGACCGAGATCGACGAACCGGTATTGCCCCTTGGGCGCCCAAAATGCGGTTTGAAATTCCATCTCGCCCGCTGATTTTGAAAACGACCGGAATACTTATTTGCGAGGCTGTTGAGGGGGCGTTTCGCCTCGCCAACTCCAATGGACCCGTTGGTCGTGGTGTCATTTATCGCCTTTGTTGTCATCCTCCTCGTCATTGCGACATGGTGGCAGCAAGAAGTCTTCCAGCGTGCCCATACCAAACCGAAGCCTACGATCCCGCATCTTCGCTTCCGCCTCCGTTTCCTTTAGATATGCCAGATAGCATTTCACGAAGTCCGCAAGCGGTCCGCGCTTGTCCTTGTATTCCTTGCTAATTTCCTCATCCAGCACTTCAAGCAGACTAACCGGAAGCTTGTCGAGCAAATGCAAGGCGGAGAAGAGGCGTTCGTAGGCAGCGTTCACCTTGCGGATTTCGGGGGTACTCAACGCAATTGACGCGTTTAATTCGATATTTCCCATTATTTTTCTCCCCGAATGACCCCTCCCAGCTCCCTAACGAATTACCGCTATTGGGGTTCCATTCCCTCTCTCCTGGAATGATTTCCTATCAACCGATCATGGGCGATGCCGACTGGGCCGGATACCGAACCAATGAGTTGTCGCGACGGCGCGAATCGGGCTTCGAATGATGCCGCCGTTTCTCCCCTAGGATTCGGCCGAGTAGAAGATACCCGGCGAGATACGGCGGGTTTTCCCTCGGTACGGCTCCAGGGGCCCTCAGCTCCGGTTCGCGTTATATTGTCCGCGTCGCGGTAGGGACGCGAGTTACCTCGCGCCCCCGCGCAGGTCCGTACGTACAGTTGATACGGCTCCTACCTCGGGTGTTTGACGCGAAACGCTGATTAGGCCATGGGTGAAGGATTAGCTGCGCCAACATCATCGCGCACCGGGCCTTCTTGGCTTTCTCGATGTTCTCCCTGAGCGTATCAAGCTGGCGCCGATCGAACATCCGGGCATCGATCATGCCAGCCAGCACTCGTCCACCGATCCGTTGCACAACCGGTCGACGATGCGGCGGACCGCCTTGGCGGCGACACGTCCCCCGCGCCTCGGTCGCCTGAAAACACATTGGCGCGGCGGTCGACCGTATGGGTCACGTAGCGCTTTTCTTCCAGCCGTCGCAGGACAGTCCGCACCGTTTCCTTCCACCGCCGGGGCAACTCTTCGCGCACGGCTTCGGCCGCCATCGAGCGCCCCGCCCAGATGAGCTGCATCACTGCGTGCTCCAGTTCGCCCAGATCCTGAAACGTCTCGTCCGCCACTACTTGCTCCATTAAGCTTACTCTGTTCCAGATCCTCGCGTCACGTTACTTTACGTAACAAAACGTCACGCAGAGGCAACGGCGTAAATGACCCGCGCGTCGTGTCCAGCCTGGCCCTTGCGTAGGCCACGAGCACGCATGTTCCTGCAAACGGATTGTGAACACGGGCCCTGAAAAGTACTGACGCGCCATCCCACAAATCATGAACACGAGCATCCAAGAAATGTCACCGCTCACAAAAGTAGTCGAGATGATTGCGGTTAGGCGGCCAGCAATAAGCTGATTCCAATAATCGCCGCAAGAACACCGGCGAGGGTAACGCGAGGCGTTCGACCGGCCGGCAAGGCTATCGAGCCAGTTTGTTTAAAACCTCCAGCTCCAGTGGAGCAATCGATCCAGCTCGGGCCAGTCCCAATGCGCTGTGAATCCGCCATCCACTGCGCGTGCGTGATCGATTACAAAGCTTGCGCTATGCTAGTCTGCAAAGCCGAAAGAACGGCAAAGGCGATCCCCTCGAGCCGACCGGGCGTGTGACCGGCTGATCTGTCAAGATTTCCTTGATGGCCTCAGCTTCCATGCCTAGCATGGCGGCGACTTCGGCATATCGATGGTGTCCGGCGCACGGCATTGATTTGATGCCCTTCGTGGTATATTCAAGCGTCGCGCTCTTCGTCAGCCCGATCACGCGATGCTTGGACCCATGGTACAACGCCCGATCGGGGAGACTCATCAGCCCCTGATTGGCCGGGCTCGGCACCTACAATAGGCCGACGCCGATGCAGCGCGTCGGCAGTGGTCAAAGCCGATTCCACCGTCAGTGCCCTTCTTCGCCAATCATGTTCGTCTTCGTTTCGGCTTTTGATTGACAGTCGCTTGCGGAGCCGCTTGGACATAGGCCAGATAAAGCTGGGCGAAGTCGAACGGCAGCTGGTAGCAGATCTTGACGGTACGGGTCTCATCGTCCCAACCGGCGTTTGGACCATCGCAGCTGCGCATTTCCAAAGTGAAGGGCGCGGACCACACATAAGTGGATGCGGATCGTTCAGCTACTGTTTCCAATATACGAATCTCTCGGAACGCGCGCGCGAATACGTCGAAATTTCCCTCGGCATCGCCATAGTTCAGGTTGATCTTGGTCTCCGGCTGGTCAGGGCCGCGGCGATACGGCGAGAGCACGATGTCCCATGACCGCGACGCTTTGGTATAGTCGCGTTTGCAGCTTTGTTGGCGCGACTCCGGCATCTTGGCCCGATCGGCAATATCCTTGAATTTCGCCGGGTCGGAGCCAACCATTAGGCAGACAATCTGATACGCCCGCTGCGGACTGAGATCGTGCTCGTCATAGTAAAGTGGCTTGGCACGCGTTTGCTGGTCGCGCCGCTCGCTCAAAAACCAGCCTTGTGAAGCGTTGGCGAGCACGCGTTGGGAAAAGCTGGTGCCGACCTTGAGCAACGTCAGCGTCGCAAAAGTGTCGGCCTCGTCCTCTTCTCGGCCAAGCACCGGTAAATGCATTTCGCTGAAGTGCACGTGGCCCAGCTCGTGAAGCAAAATAAAGAGTGTGTTGCCGACGACAAATTCCACCCGGTCGATTCGCTCTTGTTCAGAAAGGTCCTTGAGACCAGGTTGATTCTGAAGCGCACGCGCAAGCGCTTTAATTCTCTGCTGAAATGATGGCGGCCCCGACGGAGCCGATTGTCCAAGGGCCCCTCCGCAGCCGACCAGCAACATGCCCAGGGTCGCGTAAACAGGCAGATAGCGTAGAGATGATCCCATCATAAGCCCTCCGAAAACCTCGCCCCATCAAATCACATGCTTGAGCGAAGGCCAACTCGTAGAGAGTACCGGGGCGGGGTTCGGGTGCGGGCTGGCAAAACTTTAAGCCAGGCGATCACGCGAAAAGCGTGGATATATATCCGCTACTCCCGTCGATCACATCGTAATGGCCACCCCGCGCCGGAATGGAGCAAACAAGGGAGCCGGGGCCGTGCGCCACACCCGGACACTGGGACCGCGCCGATTCCGACATCGCGGTCCAAGGAACAAAGCCGGACAAGAACTCGTTGTTCAGGGACAGGAGAGTCACATGAGGAAGCTAGCGCTGATCGTGAGCGCGTTGTGCCTAAGCGCAATGCCGGCATTTGCCGGCGCCTCGCAAGGCGGTGTCTCACGTCTTTATCAAACCAGGTGCTACCTCGGTGTAGGATGTTGGCCTCTCGGTTACGAACCCCCTGCTTGGGGTTACGCTCTAGCTTCGCCCGGCATTACGCCGCCCTCCGCTTACCGCGGAGTGCCGCACCGATGAGGCGGTAGCCAAATAAACCTTCGGCTGCAAGCCCGTCTCGCCCCGGCTCGGATAGTCGCGCAAGACCGAGAGCCACGAGCCCGGCCTCAACCTGTCAAGGCCGGCCCAGAGAGCAGGGTAATGCGAGCATCGACCTGAGACGGGCAGCGAGATGCGTGCCGGAAACAGCGGGTCAGGATCAGCATCGGCTTGGCGACATTGCAACGCGTGGGTAATCAACGTCACGTCGTGCGCCAGCACCGGCGAGACTCCAGCGAAACCCAACCGTGCACGCCGCCACCCTCTCCATCTTCATTACCGGTGTGGGACCGCCTGGCCCGCCACAGGGGAGCAGCGAGCTCGAGGAACGATCGTCTACCCCGCACCTGACCGGCACGAAAGCTGTTGAGGCGTAAGCTCCGTCCCCCGGCTGACCGAAAGGCCACGGGCGACTCCGGCCCAGACCGAAAGCTGCAGTCAGGCGCGACGACGCAGTAGTTAACGACGACAAACGCGGGAGGAGATCGACACCCCGTTGTGGAGGATGACAGCTACTTGCCTTCATCATAGCAAAGCAAATGATTGAAACTCGCAGTCACCCCCAACGGTTCCGGTTCCGAAAAAATCTTTTCAAGGACAGTGCCCGGTTCGCGCAACTGCCTATCTCGAAGAGGTCGCCTGAAAGGTTCGACCATTGGTTGGTCCACACGCCCGTCATCTGAAGTTTCGACTTTTTGGAGCCCATCTGACGCCGTTTGTTGCCCTCGCCAGCAGACTGAACAGAGAGCACGCGAGCCAACTTACTGGCCTGGCGGCAGTGGCAATTGCCGCCGCAGTACTCATTGGCGAGTGGACCGGGCTGCCGCTGCTGTCGCGGTGGGGCGCGGACTCCCCCCCGATGAGACCCTCGGCAGCTTTGTGCCTCGCAGCCCTTGGGCTCGCGCTCGTGCACCCCGGCAAGCACTCGCGCTTCGCGTTCGCGGTCGGCCTCGCCGTAATGGCTGTCGCAGCGGTTGGCCTCGTTCTGATCATGCTCAACGTCAATCCCGGCATCGACCCTTGGCTCGCGGCGGGAGCGGGGGTGGAGGGACGTGGGCCGGTCCCGCTCCGGGTAGCAAAGGTGGTGGCGCTGGCGCTTGGGTTCGCCGGCGGCGCGCTCGCGCTCAGCCGTTTCGAGCCGTATCGTCTGGCCGCGACCCTGTTTGGCAGCATCACCGGCGCCTTCGCGCTGTTCGCCCTGATCGGCTATCTCGTCGAAATCGACACGCTCTACGGCTCCCTGTCGGTCAGCTCGCCGGCGCTGCCGGCCGCCGTAGGCCTGCTCTGCGTCGCCGCCGGGATCATCTTGCGGATCGGAACGATGCCGGTGCTCCGCCAGTCCCGGCCGCTGTGGCACCTGCTGGCCATGCTCGGATGCGCGATCGTTGTGCCGCTCCTGCTGTTCGGCGCATACGCGGGATATCGTATCGGCGAGGCGCAGCTCCGCGACGTTCGAGAAAACCTGACGGTTGAAGCACGTACCTTATCAGCCAATGTTGACCGCGAGATCATCGGCGAGATGGAGCGCTTGCAAGCATTGACGGCCCTGCCGTCGCTGCGCCAACGCGACTTCGCCGAGTTCCAACGCCAGGCTGAGGCCTCGTTCGGCTTGCGTCACAGGCTGCTACAGTCACTTCCACAAGGCGTTGCCTCCGACCCTAGAGAGGGCAACATCGTCCTCATCGATCGCTACATGCAGCAACTCGTCAATACCCGAGTGCCCTTCGGCAAACCGTTGCCAAAGGCGGGTGTTCCGAAAGCTATCGCGAGGACCTTCGAAACAGGTAAGCCGCAAGTGACCGGGCTATTCAACGCTCCTCTCATCAACGAGCTTTTGGTCACCGTCATCGTGCCCGTAAAGATCGACGGAGAGATCCGCTATGCGCTTGCCAGGTCGCCGGATCAGCATGCCCTCACGCGTCTCGTCGCGGCACGGGAACTGCCGACAGGCTGGCAGGCCAAGGCGGTGGTTTCCGATGCGGCACATCACATCATCGCGCGATCCGAACACGGGATGGTCATCGGAACGGCGCTGCGGTCGACGCAGTGGCACCGCGCCGGCGGCGTATTCGAGTTCGTCGATTCCGAAGGGCGACGGTCGCTGGAGGCATCGGTGCGGTCGTCACTGACCGGCTGGGAAACGGCGGTGTGGGCGCCCAAGGCTGTGCTCGAAGCTCCAGTTCGGACGCAGTGGCGGACCCTTGGCGCTACAGCGCTGCTGGCGTTTGCGCTGGTGGTTAGCCTGGCCTTATGGCTGGGTCGAATCATCGCCCACTCGGTCGGCCGCGCGGCTCGCGCTGCAATCGCTGCGGGAGAGGGCGGCTCACTGTTGCCGAGAGAAACGCCCGTTGCCGAGGTCAACACGCTGATGGCGGAGCTTCGACAGATCACCGGTTTGCTACGCGATAGCAAAGACCGTCTTCAGCTTGCCCTCGACGCAGCGCAGCTCGGATCATGGCAGTACGATCCGCGCACTCGCATGGTCTCGGCGGATGCGCGCTGTCAAGAAATCTTTGATGTTGCCAGCAGCAAGGCGGTTATCGAAGAGATCTTGAAACCGGTGCATCCAGACGATGCGCAAAGACTTTGGGCAGCGATAGAGGCCTCGCTCGATCCCGGCGATCCGAAGCGCTCCGCGACCGAGTTCCGACTCCGGCGGAGAAATGGCACGGTCCGCTGGGTAGAGACTCTCGGGCTTGCTCATTTCGAGGGCGCCGAGCCACGGGCCATAGGCATGGCCGGTACCGCTCAGGACATCACCGAACGCAAGGAGCGCGAGGAAAAGGAGCGCCTCCTTATGCGCGAAGTTAATCATCGCGCAAAAAACATGCTCAGTGTCGTCGACTCGATTGCTCACCAGACTGCCACCCGAAACCCGGACAATTTCATCGCGCGCTTCTCCGAGCGAATACAGGCGCTTTCGGCTAATCAGGACCTTTTGGTCCGAAACGAATGGAATGGGGTCGAGATTGAGGATTTGGTTCGCGCTCAGCTCGCACACTTCGCTGATCTGATAGGTTCTCGTATCAGCGTGCGTGGCCCCAAGCTGCGCTTCACGGCGGCTTCCGCGCAAGCCATCGGGCTCGCGCTCCACGAGCTCGCCACCAATGGCGGAAAATACGGGGCACTCTCGACCGATAAAGGCCACGTCGATGTCTCTTGGGGCATCGTCGGCGAAACCTTTACCATGAGCTGGATTGAGCGCGACGGACCGCCGGTGTCTGTGCCCAAGCGGCGGGGCTTCGGCACAGTCGTTATAGAAGCGATGACCGAGCGCAGCGTAGATGGTGCGGTCGCCCTTGACTATGCGCCCTCTGGCGTAACTTGGCGCTTGACCTGCCCGGCAGCGAACGCGCTGGAGCTCTCAGAACACGCGCAGAATTCGGTGGAAAATCGAACTGACCCGACGGTCGGAAGGCAAAGACGGCCTAAGGCTTGTGCCTAG
>JASHRR010000837.1 GCA_030037185.1 Xanthobacteraceae bacterium
TCACCCATGAACAGCAGCGGAATAAGCACGGCGATCAGCGATATCGTCAGCGAGATGATGGTGAAGCCGATCTGCTCGGACCCCTTGAGCGCCGCATGCAGCGGCGAGTCGCCTTCTTCGACGTAGCGGGAGATGTTCTCGATCACCACGATGGCATCGTCGACCACGAAGCCCGACGATATGGTCAAGGCCATCAGCGAAAGGTTGTTCAGGCTAAAGCCGAGTAGGTACATGGCGCCGAAGGTGCCGACGAGCGACAGCGGCACCGACAGGCTTGGAATGATCGTCGCCCGCGCGCTGCGCAGGAATATGAAAATCACCAGCACGACCAGGACGACCGCCAGCATCAGTTCGAACTCGACGTCCTCGACCGACGCGCGGATCGTCACCGTGCGATCGCTCAGCACCGACACGTCGATCGCGGGGGGCAGCGCGCCCTGCAGTTGCGGCAGCAGGGCCTTGATGGTGTCGACCACCTCGATGACATTGGCGCCGGGTTGTCGCTGGACGTTGAGGATCACTGCCGGTGACAGATTCATCCACGCCGCAAGCTTGTCGTTCTGGGCGCCATCGATGGCTTTCGCGACGTCGCTTAAAAGCACCGGCGAACCGTTGCGGTAGGCGATGACGAGGCTGCGATAACCGGCCGCGGTCATCAGCTGGTCGTTGGCGTTGATGGTCGAGGCGCGCATCGGCCCGTCGAAGTTGCCCTTGGGGGTATTGACGTTGGCGTTGCCGAGCGTGGTGCGCAGGTCGTCGATGTTGAGCCCGTAGGCAGCGAGCTTGCGAAGGTCCGCTTGGATGCGAACAGCCGGCCGCTGGCCGCCGCTGATCGTTACCAGCCCGACCCCGGGAAGTTGCGACATCTTCATCGCCAGCCTGGTGTCGGCAAGATCCTCAACCTGCGTCAACGGCAGCGAGTCGGATCGTAGTGCGAGCGTCAGGACCGGCGCATCGGCCGGGTTGACCTTGGCGTAGATCGGCGGCGCCGGCAGGTCGGACGGCAGCAAGTTGCCGGCGGCATTGATCGCGGCCTGCACCTCCTGCTCGGCCACGTCGAGGCTGAGTTTGAGGTTGAACTGGAGCGTGATCACCGACGAACCGGCCGAGCTCGCCGAACTCATCTGATTGAGCGCCGGCATCTGCCCGAGCTGGACCTCGAGCGGGGCCGTCACCGAAGACGCCATCACGTCAGGGCTCGCGCCCGGATAGAACGTCTGCACCTGGATGGTCGGATAGTCCACTTCGGGCAACGCCGCGAGCGGCAGGAAGCGGTAAGCGACCATGCCCGAAAGCATGATCGCGATCATCAGCAGCGTAGTTGCCACCGGCCGCAGGATGAAGGGGCGCGACGGGCTCATCAACGGACCCTCGGGGCTGACCGCTTACCGGTCGAAAAGATCGGGTGTCATGGGTTGCTCCGCCGTCTCCGGCCATTGCCCGCGCCGTCCCGGCTATCCCCCGCCTGCGGCGGAGCGGGTGGCGGCGCGGCGGCGGGCGTTTCGCCGCTGCCAGCAGCACCGGCCGCCGCAGGGGCGCTGGCGGGCAGACCGGCGGCCGGAGTGCCGGTTCCCTCATCGCGCATCACCACTCTGGCGCCATTGCGCAGCCGGTCGGCGCCGTCGATGACGACGCGGTCGCCCGGCGACAGTCCCTTATCAATCGCCACCATATCTCCGTGGGAGGGACCGAGTGTCACCGGCCTTACCGTGACGGTTTGGTCAGCATTGACCAGATAAACGAACGTACCTGGCGCCCCGCGTTGAATCGCGGCGGTCGGCATAATGGTAACGCCGTGCAGCGTATCCACCACCATCTCGATATTGACGAACTGGTTGGGAAACAGCGTGTCCTCTTGGTTGGCGAACTCGGCGCGCAGCTTGAGGGTGCCGGTAGTGGTGTCGATTTGGTTATCAAGGGCGGTCTTCAGCTCTCCGGTAGCGAGCTTGACCGTGCCGCTGCGATCGTAGGCGGTCACAGGCAGCGCCTTGGCGATCTTGATACGCCGCATTATCTGGGGCAGGCTGTCTTCCGCCACCGGGAAAATGACTGTGATAGGCTGGAATTGGGTGATTACGACGAGGGGGGTGGCGCTGCCGGGCGTGACGTAGTTGCCTTGATCCACGAGCCGCAGCCCGACGCGACCGTTCACCGGCGCGATAATGCGGCAATAGACGAGGTTGAGCTTCTGAGTCTCGATCTGGGCCTCATCGGATAGTACATTGCCCTTGTCCTGGGCCACCAGGGCAACCTGCTGGTCAAGCTGCTGGCGCGGAATCGCGTTTGTCTTGGCCAGGTCCTGATAGCGCTTGAGGTCAAGCTCGGCGGATTGCAGCATGGCCTGGTCGCGCTCGAGTGCGCCTTCGGCGTTCTTGAGCGCGAGCTCATAGGGGCGGGGATCGATCTCGACTAGAAGGTCGCCCTTGTTGACCACCTGTCCTTCCTGGTAGTTAACGTTCATGAGATAGCCGCTGATCTGCGACATGATGTTGACAGTGGCGAGCGAGGTCACGGTGCCGAGGGCATTGAGCGTGATGTCGATGTCGCCCGTGACCACCGGCGCCGCCACGACCGGCATGGCATTGGCGTAGGGATTTACCCGGCCCGAGCGCGGCGCAGGCTGCCGGTTGTAAAGCCACCACCCCAGCACCGCTGCCCC